>CAYTQA010000044.1:10886-13581 GCA_964439495.1 uncultured Terriglobales bacterium
GAAACTCGCTGCCCTTAATTTCCGCGACGGTAATGGACGCCTCCACCGGACCGGGGCTGAACGTGCCCGCAAGATTGAGCTTCATCTGCACCGCCCCCGGAACGCTTTCGGAGGCAAGGTTCGAGAGCAGCACATAATCTTCATGGGTGACGAACGCGACCGGAACTTCCGAGGCCTCGTAATGGCTTCCGAACGAAGTCATGTTGAAGAGGCTGTCGAACTTTCCGCTGTCCACGAGCACGGCAGCGGGCCGCTCCTGATCAATCCTGCTGAACATTCCCAACCGCCGGGGCGCGTTTGCCTTCGGCACCCCCACCTGCGGAGGAATCACGGAATCATAGGCATTGTCCACCGGCTCGTCGGAATTGGGCAGCTTGCGCGGCTCGCCCATCAGAACGATCGCGCCCTTCAGCTTGCCCTGATAGCGGTCCAGATCGGAGGCGCTTTGCAGATTGGGCAGCGCGATGACCGGAGCGGTAATCTCTCCTGGGGTCGCCTTGCTCCATCCCGCGGAGCGCACTTCGATATTGCGCGAGGCGAGCCCCGCGGGCAATGGCTTGATCAGTGCGGCAGTGTCGCGGCCGCGGGTCCAGCCATGCGCGATCCTGGTGGTTTCCAGGTGCGAATCCACGCCGTAATCCCGGAAGCGTTGCAGCGTCCACTGGCTGGCAGCCTGCATCTGTGGCGATCCGGTAAGCCGCGCTCCAATCCGATAGCACAGATATTGCAGGTTCTTCATCAGCTCCGAGTGGGCCTTCACCTCATCGGATATCTTCTGGTCTGCCTCTTCCATGGACTTCCTGTAATTTAGCTTTTCATCCTCGGAGCGGACTGGTGTTGGGGCCGGGGGCTGCTCCTGCGAGGAATGCAGCAAAAAGTGCTTTGGAGTTTTGACGGTCTGGCTGAAGCAGACAAGAGAGAGCAGACAAACAAGACAGAATACGCGCGCAGATCGCATTCGTTCCATTCACCTCGAAATTAAGAGTAACTGAGGAGGATAATTGTTTGGCGTTGGACTTGGAAAGGGGCCAGTGACATTTCGCAAAGAGATGAGTGAGTGTGTGTGACCAAATTTAATGCTTAAAAACTCTCTATGATTTGTCATCCAGAGCGAGCACGCGGTGCGAGCGAACCCCGAGAGAGCAGAGGGCTTAAATGCGGCTACGGCTTTTTCCGCGATTGTCATTCCGAGAAGCGAAGACCGAGAAATCCCCATCATCACCACAATTCTAAATATCGACTTGCTTTTGAAACTCGTGACTTGACTCCAGGGATCAGCGAGAAGAACGTTGGAAACCCTGAAACTGCAATTATGGACAAAGCATTCTCGGGGTCCTTCCCTTGCGCTTGGCTCGCAAGCTCGCCTCGCGCGGCGCTCTGGATGACAACCATAGAGAATTTTTTAAACGTTAGTTTTAACCACATCCCCCACGGTCAGTTCCTGTCATCCAGAACGCCCGCATTAGCGATGGCTGGAGACCAGCGAGTCTGGCTGGGATACGCTGGGGCCTTCCGCATTCCCGTTTTTTTCCGCGGGAAGGAAGATGCTGAAACAGGTCCCACTCTTTCCCGGCGTGGTCCGGCTGCGAAGGCGCAATGAACCGGAATGCTTTTCGATAATTCCCATCGAGACCCACAATCCCAGTCCCGTCCCTTTTTCTCCCTTGGTAGTAAAGAAAGGTTCAAATATCTTCTCGCGGTTCTTCGCGGGAATCCCGACTCCGGCATCGGCGATAAGCAGGCGATATCCCTGATGGCCCGTTCTCCAATTCAATCCAGGGCGCAATCGGAGCTTGATGGTGCTGCGGTTGGGGGAGGCTTCCAAAGCATTCCCCAGGAGATTGGAAAAAAGCTGGCGCAACTCGCCGGGGAACCCGCGCACTTCGGCGCGGCCCTCGATCTGCTGTTCGACGGTGACCGCGCGCGCCTTTAATTTGGGACTGTAGATTCCGACCACATCCTCCACTACGTCATTCAAACTTACCAGCGTGGGCCGGATGGAATCGCGATAGAAGGCCAGCATCTGCCGCGTGATATGGGCCATCCGCCGCAATTCTTCCTGGCCCTGCAGCGCGAATTGCCTGCCCTCCTGGTTTAAAGTGGGGTTCTCGGTAAGCAGATAGAGCAGGTTCGTCAACGCTTCCATGGGATTGTTGATCTCATGCGCGATGGCGGCGGCCAGGCTTCCGGTGGCGGTCAATTTATCGGTACGCCGCAAAAGGTCCTCGGCCATTTTGCGCTCCGTAATGTCCATAACGATACCGATGATGTGGGCAGGGGCTCCATTTGCATCGAACAGTGGATGCCCGCTGGAGTAGAGCCAGATCATGCTCCCATCGGAGCGCAGCATCCGGAACTCCATCTCCTGTTCTTTCTTTTCGCGAAGCATGACTTGAATGCCCGCTTCCACCGTGGGACGGTCCTCCGGATGCACATGCGGCATCCAGCGTTCCAACCGGTCCTCGGAAGAAAATTCAGCCAGCGCCGGCAGCGGGATGGACCAGTGTATGTTGCCGGTGGAGAGGTCCCATTCATAGGCGCCGATCTTGGCAGCGGCATGGGCCTTGAGCAGCCGCTGGTAGCTTTCCTTCGCGACCTGCTCCGCCTGCCGCCGGGAGGTCACATCCACATTGACTCCGATCATGCGCTCGGGTTTTCCCGCGGCATCGTTCCATATCTGCGCCCGGGCCGCCAG
>CAYTQA010000045.1:0-9926 GCA_964439495.1 uncultured Terriglobales bacterium
TGCGCTCTGCGCCCAAGTTTCAGATGGGCTACTACCGTTATGGATCGCATGATCTGCTCGGGATCGAGAAGTGCCCGATCAGCTCCCCATTGATCAATCGCGCCATCGCCGTGCTCTGGGAGGCGGGGCGGCAGGGCAAGCTCCCCGCCAATGTCTCGGAGATCGAATTTTTTGCCAATGACAGCGACGATCAACTGCTGCTGGAGCTGTACTTGTCCAGCGAAATGGAAGGGCGCGAGCTCAGAAACCTTTGCGAAGAGGTCCAGAGAGAGCTTCCGGAGCTGGCCGGCGCAAGCAGCTTTCGGCTTCAGCAAAGCAGGCAAAATCACAGTCTTCCAGCGCCCCCGGAGTTGGTCCACGGCTCCTCCGCCATTCGCTATAAAACAGCGCATGCCTCGTACCAGGTCAGCGCCGGATCGTTCTTCCAGACGAATCGCTTTCTCGCCGATGAGCTGATAAATATCGTAGTGGATGGACGGCGCGGGCATATCGCTCTGGATCTGTACGCGGGGGCGGGTCTGTTTTCGCTTCCGTTGAGCCAGGGTTTCGACCGGGTAGTTGCGGTTGAAGCTGCGCCGGTATCGGGAGAAGACCTGACGACCAATGCGACCCACAACATGGAAGCTGTCCGCCAGACCACGGAGAATTATCTGGCATCGCGCAAGCTCAAGGCCGATCTGAGCGTCGTTGATCCGCCGCGGTTTGGGCTGGGGGAAGCGGTGACGCGGCTCCTGGGGCCGGCGCCGGCAAAGCAGATCGTCTATGTCTCCTGCGATCCTTCAACCCTGGCAAGAGACCTGAAAGCGCTGGGAGAATATGGCTGGCGCATACAGGAGCTGCATCTCCTGGACCTGTTTCCGCAAACCTTTCATATTGAAACAGTGACTGTGCTCGGACGCTGAATCAGCTACAATCTTTGGCCTTGCCCAAGATTGATTTCACCTCCGGCAATGTCTCCTCAACCAGGCGGACCCTTCCGCGCTGGAGCAATCAGCCCATGTTCATCGCGGCGATTGCATTCGCCTGCGGGGTTTGCCTGGTAAAGCTTACGTTTGCAACCGAGTGGCGCCCGATAAGTTGGCTCTTGTGCTCAACCGCGATGCTGCTCGGCATCGCGCTCTACTGGCTCTCTCGCCGCGCCGTCCTGAGTTTTTTGCTGGCGCTGTCTTCCTTTTTCGCGCTCGGCATGCTCGACTACGAATTGAAAATCACAGCGCCTGGTTTCATTCTCCCTGTGGAACTTTTTAATGTGCCGGTGAAAGTTTCGGGAACAGTGGTGCGCAGCGAAATGCCTGTCTGGCAGCCCTCCTCCCATCAACTCTGGGGAGCAGGCGCGCCCGAGGTCCGGCAGTCGCTCGATCTTGATCTCGAGGAGGTCCAGCTTGCCGGCACGACATACAAAGTAAAGCTGGGAGTACGAACAACGGTGTATTCCCCGCTTGACGATGCGAGAGAGGAAGCCGGGCCACTCCAGGAGAACGCCGACTGGAAGGACTTCCGTTATGGCCAGCAAATCCATTTTCGGACGAAGCTGCGAGGGCCGCGTAACTTCAACAATCCTGGCGCATGGGACTATCGCAATTACCTCGCCCAGCAAGGTATCCAGGCCCTCGCGTCGGCAAAGGCCAATGATATTGAGGTGCTGCCCGATCGCGGCGGAACGCGCCTGAAGAGATGGCGGAGCGCGGTCCGGCGCAGCGTGATGCAGCACATCGCGCGGCTAAGCTCCACAGGAACAGGCAGCCTCTTGCCGGGCTGGGCCAGAATGACTCCGGAAGATGCCGGAGTGCTGGCCGCAATGGTCCTGGGCGATCGCGCCTTGCTTCACCGCAATACCAGAACAGATTTCCAGAAGACCGGTTCGTATCATCTGCTGGTGGTTTCAGGGTTGAGCGTTGCCATTCTTGCTTTTGCAACCTTCTGGCTTGCGCGCTGGATGCATTGCAGCGATGCAGTCGCAACCGTTTTAAGCATTCTGCTCACCATTTTGTATGCTTCGCTCACCGACCTGGGAGCGCCCATCCAACGCGCCGTGCTTATGTCCAGCATTTATCTGTTATCTGTGCGCGCGGCTGGTTTATCGCAAGCGCCAGCCGTTGAATGCGATAGGATTGGCAGCTTTCTTAGTGCTGGTCTTCGATCCCACGGCGCTTTTCGATGCTGGTTTCCAACTCACGTTTCTGGCGGTCTTGACGATTGGAGGCATCGGAGTTCCCATCCTCGAGCGCAGCTCCGGTCCATATCATCGCGCATTGCGGCATCCAGCCTCGGTCAGTTACGATGCCCGCCTGGAGCCGCATCTGGCGCAATTCCGGATTGAACTGCGCATGATCGCGGAACGGCTGGGATACTTTCTTCCCCAAAAAATGGCCTTCCGCGCTTTTATAGCAATCTGCTCTATTGCGCTTGCGGTCTTCGACGCAGTGACGATGTCATTCTTCATGCAGACGGCGCTGGCCCTCCCCATGGCAATCTATTTTCATCGCCTCACCATCCTGGGACTGCCCGCCAACATGGTTGTAGTCCCGCTTATGGGAGTGCTCATGCCCCTGCTTCTCGTCACCATCGGCGCGAGCTATCTGGGAAGCTGGGTTGTAGGGGTCCCGGGATTTCTCAGCGCGATCTTGCTTCATCTGATTCGAGGCTCGATCAAAATGCTGGCCGGACTGAATGCCGCGAGCGTCCGCGTGGCCGATCCGTCTTTCCTTGCTGCCATCACCGGCGCAGGCGCATTTGCCTTCTGCCTCTTTGCCGTTCGCCGGCATCGGGGCATCGCCTTGGCGGCGGCGGTGTTATTGTTCTTCTCCGCGGCCCTGCTGCTGTATCCATCGCGTCCGCAGCTCCATGCCGGGTTCCTGGAGGTTACAGCGATTGATGTAGGGCAAGGCGATTCCATCCTGGTGATCACGCCTGACGGCAAGTCCCTGCTGATCGATGGAGGGGGAAGCATCGGCCCCTCGGCCTCCGAATTCGACTTTGGGGAGGACGTGGTCTCGCCCTATCTCTGGTGGCGCGGCATGGAGCATCTTGACGTTGTAGCGCTCACCCATGCGCATGGCGATCACATCGGCGGCCTGGCATCAGTCGTGGCAAACTTCAGGCCTGACGAACTCTGGATCGCGCCCAGCGAGCTCACGCCACCGTATCTCGCTTTGATGAGGGAGGCTTCTCTTCAGGGCGCTACTGTGTTGCGCAGGACCGCCGGCCAGAAATTTAATTTTGGGGAGACCCAGATTGAGGTGCTTTGGCCTCCGGCGGATTGGCGTCCGGCGGAGCATAGCCGCAATGAGGAATCGATGGTGCTGCGAATCCAATATCAGGGCTCGGCGGCGCTGCTTGAAGGGGATGCGGAGAAGAAGGCGGAGCAACAGGTCGCTTTGCTGCAACCCCGGGCACAGTTGCTCAAGGTGGGACATCATGGAAGCAACACCTCCACAACCCCGCAATTGCTCTTCGCGGTGAAGCCCGAATTTGCGGTGATTTCAGCCGGAGCGCAGAATTCTTTTGGACATCCCCGGCCGCAGGTGCTGCAAAGATTGAGGGAAAGCGGCGTGCGTACCCACCGCACCGATCTGGAAGGCGCGGTAAGCTTTCTCCTCGATGGAAAGCGCGTCAGCGCCGCGGTGGTGGGGGCCCGGCAGATGGTCCTTGATTTTCGTTCAAATCCGTCTCATTAAAATCCTGGGTAGCCATGGATTGGCGTTGTTCCGCGATCAGGTTGCGGGCCATCTCCAACTGGTCAGGGCGGACGCGCACCACGATCCCGCCTACTCCTGGGAGTATGTCCTGGGGCACTTCCGGATTGGTAAGCATGCTCTCTATACCGTTGGATTCGAGCAGTCCCTGGACCACCAGCGCTTCCGCTTCGTCCTTGGTATCGAAAACCACAACCAGTTCATCGTGCGAAGCCGTATCGGATTGGATCTCCATACTCCTCCTTGGAATGCGTAGGCCTTCAATTCTAATCCCGCAATAGTTCGATGCGCTCTGGTAACCAGGCGTATGGTTTTTTCCGGTAAGAATCGGTTGCAATCCGGTGTATTATCGCGCCATGTTTTCTCGATTTCGCCGGGACCTGACCTCTTGCTGCTTCCCCCGCGGGCCGAGGAGCACAACGCCCTCCGCCGTTTTCTACATCCAATTTATTAGGGAAATATTCATTTTTTTGTTGCACGTATCTCCGCCCGCGGGTCGGGCAGGGAAGGATGATTTATGGGGCTTCAATTCACCAATCTGAACGAAGGGTCCGGGGAACCGGAACAATCCGCGGAAGAGGAAAGCCGTAAGATACGCCGCCTGCAGATGATGATGAACATGGTCATGTCGGTCCTCTGCCAGGATGAAGATTTGACGGTTGAGCAGGCTGCGGAGCTGGTGGCCAACAGTAAAAAGGCGGCGCTCGCGATGTTTCCGGACAAGGAGCTGGCTTACGATCTCATCTATCGGCCACGCCTGCAACGGCTCATGAATGAGCGCTTTAAACTGCAATAAAATGGCTATTTGCCCTGATCGATATGCTGTAGTTTGAAGTTCAGCGTACCCCAAAACATCTTTGCCCGCATCTGCACCGGGACATGATTGCCATCGTCGGAAAACCATACCCAGAGCTTGCCTTTTTCCTTGAGCGGCCCGCTCAAGGCCTGTGGTTGTAAGCGCACGGTTTTGTAAGTGCCGGCCGGGGTCTTTACCTCTTCCCGCGCTTCCACGTCAATCCGCACGTCCACTGTTTTGCCCCCATCATTCAGCGGGAAGGTGAATTGCCTTCCGGGCTGAAGTTGCAGCGAAGCCGCATAAAACATCGCGGAAATCACATCGGTTACGCAATCGGGGATGTCATTTTCGGCATGTTTGCTGGACTTGAATTTCAGGTTCTTCTCCTCGAGCACGCCCTTGCGCTTGGCATAATCGAAGTGGATCTCCGTATCGAGCCTGCGGAAACCTTCTTCGGTGTGCTTGCTCAAGCTGAGGGAGCAAAAGCTCTTTGGGCTGAGCGTGGATTCAAGCCGGTCATGCACATGATAGAGGAGCGCGATCGCGCCCACCGCGTCCGCCGTAGCGACTACATGCTGCTCATTGCCCGCCGCCTCCGTGTGCAGCGTCGCCACCCCGGCATCGAAGAGCCGCCATTCGGCGATATAGGTGTAGGTCGTTTTATTGGGGAACCTGTAGGTTGGCGGCGGCGGCAGGATGCGCGATGCGGCTTCCATCTGTCCCGGAGGCAGCACACCCTTGGACTGGTCTGCGGATTGGCCTGGGGATGTTTTTGATGGGGCCTGTGGATGGAAGGCCTTGAGGAAGGCGCTTTGTAGAACGATGGGAATACTGCAACTCGCGACCAGAAGAAGAAGAGTTTTTAACATTCAGATCCGCTAAACAATACCTTGAATGGATTAATGCTTCCCATAACTGAGCCATGCCCACTTCAGCAATAGAACAATCAGCATAGCCAGTGTACCAATAGCCGCATTGTGTTCGCGATGTTTGCGATAAAGCGAAGGAGAGAAGCCGGAGAAGAGCCGTTCCCCAGACCATCGCGGCCAAAGACGCGGCACCCGGCCCGCGTAGCCCTCAAACTCCGCGAATTTACCCCGCAGAAAAGATTCTTCCGAACGAATGACCGGCAGGTAGATCACTGCAAATAAAAAGACCAGAACTACGGCAATGATCCAGCTTCTGGAAGCCACGGCAAATCCCGCTGCAATGATCATCGATCCGAGATAAAGCGGATTGCGGGTATAGCTGTAGGGGCCGCTCGCCGTCAATTCCTCATTCTTTTTTACGTGGCCCGAGGCCATGGCGCGCAAGAGAAGTCCGGGCAGAGCGACTATCATCCCGATACAAAGGCTCAACAGCGTGGGACGGGCCAGCCACAGATAGATAACGGCAAAGGCAAAGCCCAGAGGGACGCGGATGCGCCGGGCGATACGGCTCCAGCCGCGCGGCTGAGAAACAGGGGCCGAGATTTGTTCGGGCGCTGCCAGATATTCTACTTTCTGCCCAGCAATTCAAGGGCGGCCTTCACTACTTCTTCCATGGTAATGGTAAGCAACCCTTCTTCGGGTTGGGAGCGGCGGCTGTGATCGCGTTTGCTTTCCGGATGACGCAAATTGATGCTGGGCGAGTTGAAAGGCCCGTTCCGCCTCGGGTCCGTGGGGCCAAAGATGCCGACCACCGGGACCTGCATGGCGGAAGCAAGATGCATGGGGCCGGTGTCGCCGCCGATAAACAAAGATGCCCCTCGCGTGAGCGCGATTAACTGGGGCAAGGAACACTCGATTATCTCCGCCGCGCCCTGACTTGCGGAAACCACCTCCGCTCCCAACGGCGATTCTCCCGGCCCGACGTTTACCAGGCAACGGATACCCTGGTCCGCCAATTTCCTGGCGACCGCACCGTAACGCGCCGCGGGCCAGCATTTCGCGCCCCAACCGCCGCCTGGATTGAGAATCGCATATCGCTGGCCTGGATCACGAAGAAAAGCCGAGACCCAGGCCTCCGCGGCGGGATCATGGGGAAACTCGGTGCGGACAATCGGAGACTCGCGTTGCAGAAAAGCGGACACCACTTCATGGGCCTGCTCAATCACGTGCTCTCCGCGGGTGCGCACTTTTTTGCTGAACCACCAGCGCGCCGGATATTCCCGAGGACTGGCCTCTCCGATAACAGAGCGTGCGCCGCTCATCCTCGCCAGTATGGCGGAACGCACCGCCCCCTGCAGGTCGATGGCGGCATCATAGTGTTCCGCCCTGAGCTCCTGGCGTAATGCGGTGATGGCGCACCGGGTGGCAGCGGAAAAGGCAGAGCGTCTCCACTGCTTGAGATTCACGATGTGGACCCGGTCCACCAGAGGCTGCTCCGGTCCTCTCGGCCCCGAGAGATTTTCACGGGAACGCGCGGTCAGCAAGGGCATCCAGCGCTCCTCGATGGCCCAGCCGAGATATGCGTCCGGACAGAGGCGCCGCAGAGCGCTCACCGCCGGCATAGCATGAATCACATCTCCCATGGCGCTCATGCGCACGATCAGGGTCCGCATGGGGCCTCAATATTTTGCGGGGTATTCACCTGGATTAGCAGCCTATCATGCGGAGGAAGCGCCGGAACACCGGCCCAGCGCCTTCCATAAAGCGGTAAACACTTCTTCTTCCGGTGTGACGAATTCCATCTTCATCGGGACTACGATAGGTTCCAGCGCGCTCAGGTGGGTCCCCAGATTGATGGCGTCCTTCTCCGTGGTGATAAACGTTGCTGCCCCCTTACGCTGGCGCAGCCGGAGCAGGTGGCGAACATCGCTGGCATGGTAGCGGTAGTGGTCTCGAAAGCTGATCTGGTCCTTCAATTCAACTCCCGCCTTGCGCAGCTCATCGAAGAAGCGCTGGGGGCGGGCAATCCCGGCAAAGGCTATCGCCGGGACCGAAATCGCCGGAAGCGATAATCTTCGCCGCACATACCAGATGTTTTTTACCCATGCGGGAAGGTCTGTGCTCTTCATTCCCTCGCTGAGCACCACGGCATCGGCGCGCCTGAGCGCGGGCAGGGCTTCGCGCAAGCGTCCGGCGGGCACAACCGAGTCGGAAAGGTCCTCGGGGGTAACCAGCACGATATCGAAATCGCGCGCCAGCCGCCGGTGCTGAAAGCCGTCATCAAGCAGGTGCACTCTGGATCGAAGAGGATTGAAATGCTGCTCCGCCCAACTCCCTGCGTGATAGCGGCTGGCCCCCACAATGACCGGACAATTCAGCTTGCGCGCGATAAGAAGCGGTTCATCGCCATATCGCTCCGATGTTCCGCTCGGGTCCACTTTTATGATCCCGCGGGATTTCCTTCGATATCCCCGGGTCAGAACGTCCAGCATGATGCCGCGCGATTGCAGCAGCTCCCCCAGGGCAATCACGAAAGGGGTCTTTCCCGATCCTCCCACCGAGAGATTGCCCACGCTGATCACGGGACAGCGCAGGGAGCGCGACTGCAAGATGCCGCGATCATAAAGAGAATTGCGAAGGCCGGTGGCGCCGCTGTAGATGGCGGTAAATGGATTCATCGCGCCTTCTCATTCGCTGAGGGTGCTTCCATCATGGGATCCAGAAGCGATTGTAATGCGCGCAGCGTGCGCTCCGTGCTGCCCTGGTTTTCGTCCAGCACGCTCTTTGCGTTTTCCCCCAGCCGGTTGCGCCGGGCCGCATCTTCCATCAACCGCAGCAATGTTCCAGAGAGATTTTCAGCAGTTGTGATCTCGACCGCGGCGGAGGCCCGAAAAATGCGAACGATCTCGCGAAAATTCTCGGTGTGAGGACCGACCACGATGGCTTTTCCGTAATACGCCGGTTCCAGAATGTTATGGCCTCCCCGGGGAACGAGACTGCCGCCGACAAAGACCAGAGTCGCCAGCGAGTACACCGAGGAAAGCTCGCCGATACTGTCGAGCAGGAAGACCCCGCCCGCGAGTGGCCCTGTTGGGATCCAGGAAGACCTGCGCCAGGTTTTCACGCCCGAAGCGGCAATCATCTCCGCCACGGCGGGGAAGCGCTCCGGATGGCGCGGCGCCAGCAGCATGAGGGCCGCCGGAAATTTGCGCAAAAGCTGCTGAAATGCGTGCAGCAGCACCTCTTCTTCCCCTTCAACCGTGCTGCCACACACCAGCACCGGGGTGTCGGCAGAGAGGGAGTTCCTGAGATCGGCAAGCAGGGGAATGTCTTTGGGCGGAGTTACTTCGAACTTCAAATTTCCGCTCACGCGGGTACGCTCCGCCGGCGCTCCGATCATCAGCAATCTTTGGGCATCCACTTCACTTTGCGCCAAAAACAGGTCCAGGTCCCGCAGTATTCTGCGGAACCATTTACGGAACCTCAGGTAGCCGGGGAAGGAACGGTCCGAAATCCGCGAATTGATTACGGCGATGCGAGCCCCGCTTTGATGCGCCAGACGCAAAAAGTTTGGCCAGAACTCGGTTTCAGCGATTACCACCAGCGCCGGACGGAGCTTGCGCAGGTAAGGACGAATAGTGAACGGCAAATCCAGCGGAAAGTAGAATACATGCTCCGCTCCAAAGCGCTGGCGCGCGAGTCTTTGACTGGCAAAGGTCGTGGTTGAAACCAGCACCTCGGTTTGTGGAGAAAGCCGGCGCAGTCCTTCTATGACCCGGCTGATCGCCAGTACCTCGCCCACCGAGACCGCATGCACCCAAATCCGCCGCTTGTCCGCCTCAATCTTCAGGGATTTGCAGACGACCCCGAACCGCTGAAGCAGCCCGGCGCGATATTTCCCGCTGCGCAGCATCTGCACCAGCCAGAAGGGCAGAGTCACAATCAGCAGCAAAAGATAGGCAGCGCTGTAGAGAAGGCTCACCGAGAGCTATTCTATATAGGTTGGTCAACTGGTTTGCATCAGCCCGCAGACAAACAGTTGTAATTCGGGGATTTTCCCCGGATAATCCTGCTGATGAAGAGCATTGCCTTGCGCCCCCGGATCGCTTTCCTTCTGGCCCTTTCCATATTGTTATTTACCGCGGCAGTTGTGGCCAAAGACTTCTCCGCTTCCGACCTGCCGAAAGTATCCGACGCAGGGAGCTATCCGATTCAGGAGGCGCACAAGGACGAGCGTGTCGCAATCGCCCTCGATCCTTATATCGGAGAAGAGAAGGAGGAGCCGCTGCGGATTGACTTTCAGAAGCATGAACTCCTGCCAATCCGTCTGATTATTACGAATCATGGCGATAACCCCATTTCGCTGGTCAAAATGGAGGTCAAGTTCATCACCTCGCATAACGAGAAGCAGCAGCCCGCAACCTTGAATGACCTCGAACGGCGGCTGGCCAACGCGCCCAAATCCGGAATCACCGTAAATCCTTTCCCCATTCCCTTGCCGCGGCGGCAACAAAAGCGAATCAATCCGAAGACCGAAGAGGAGCTGGAATACCTGCAATTCAAGGC
>CAYTQA010000045.1:9936-13465 GCA_964439495.1 uncultured Terriglobales bacterium
TACGCGCGGAATGTCTCAGCCGCTGATGGGCAGCCATGTTTATATCGATGGGATCAATGACAACGAAGGGCGGGCGCTCTTTTATTTCGATCTGCCTTTGGATAAAGCTGCTTCCGGCGCGAGTTCGACAATAAAATAACGCGCCACGGGGGCTGTGCAGGGAAGAAAACGGCGGTATTGCAGCGAGAGTTTTACCTGTGCGGAAAATGCCGATGCATCGGCTAAGAATTATGTTCTGTCCGTAATACCTCACTATAATTGGCATTATGGCTTCGACCACCAGCGCGGTCTCTCAGGATGTGATCGCGAAATATGAGCCGGTAATCGTGCTCGAGGTCCACGTCCAGATTCTGACCGCGAGCAAAATCTTTTGCGGTTTTTCCACCCGTTTCGGCGATCCGCCGAACAGCAATGTTTGCCCGGTCTGCCTGGGGCTTCCGGGCGCGCTCCCGGTCCTGAACGGAAAAGCGGTGGAGTTTGCCGTGCGCGCGGCCATGGCGCTGAATTGCCGCATCAATGAAACCTCCATTTTTGCGCGCAAAA
Source organism: uncultured Terriglobales bacterium (assembly GCA_964439495.1). Lineage (GTDB taxonomy): Bacteria > Acidobacteriota > Terriglobia > Terriglobales > Acidobacteriaceae > CAYTQA01. The sequence goes on from CAYTQA010000045.1 coordinate 10,480, forward strand.
ATTACTTCAATCCCGACCAGCCCAAGTGATACCAGATCTCGCAGTATGACAAGACGCTGGCCGAGCACGGATACATCGATATTCCGGGGCAAGGCGCGGCCAGGCGGATCGGCATTACACGCCTGCATATGGAAGAGGATGCGGGAAAGAGCCTGCATGAAGGGTTTCCGGACTCAAAGCAATTTACCTACATTGACCTGAACCGCTCCGGGGTGCCTTTAATCGAAATTGTCAGCGATCCTGACATGCGCTCTCCCGATGAGGCCTACGAATACCTCACCCGATTGAAGGAGATCATTCTTTACACCGGCGTCAGCGACTGCAATATGGAAGAGGGTTCGCTGCGCTGTGACGCCAATGTAAGCGTGCGTCCGCGCGGCCAAGAGAAGTTCGGGACCAAGGCGGAAGTCAAGAACGTGAACTCGTTCCGTTTTATCCGCGAGGCGCTGGAATATGAAATCGAGCGCCAGGTGGAGATCATCGAATCCGGCGGCACGGTGGTGCAGGAGACCCGCCTCTACAATCCCAATGAGGGCCGGACCTACGCCATGCGCTCCAAGGAGCAGGCGCATGATTACCGATATTTTCCCGAGCCGGACCTGCTCCCGCTGGTGGTGGACAGCGCTTATCAGCAGCGCATCCGCGAGCAGCTTCCGGAGTTGCCGGAGGCGCGCCGCCGCCGCATGATGGCTGACTATGGCATCACCGCGCAGGATGCGCAGGTGCTGACCGCCAGCCGCACCCTCGCCGACCAGTTTGAAAGCGCCGCCAAGGCAGCGCGAAACCCGAAGCGCGTCGCCAACCTGGTCCAGACCGAATTGATGGGGCGGCTCAAGGCGCGGGGACTTTCGATTGAGCAGTCGCCGATCAGCATGAAAGGGATTGCCCTCTCCGCCGATCTGGCCGAGACGCAGACCATCTCAAGCAAGATGCTCAAGGAGCTCTACGATCTCGCCTTTGAGCGCGGCAAGGATTTCCTGGAAATCTATGAGACGGAAAAAAAGGAACAGATCTCCGATACCGGCGCGCTGGAAAAAATGATAGAGGAAGCCATTGCCGGTAATCCCCGCCAGGTCGAGCAGTACCGTGCCGGCAAGAAGACCGTGGCCGCCTTTTTTGTCGGACAGGTCATGAAAGCTTCCAGGGGACAGGCGAATCCGGCGCTGGTAAATCAACTTCTGACGAAAAAGCTGGAGGGCTGAAGCGCCTTTCGCCCAGTTCGCGCTACGATCCTGACAATGACCCGCCACTGTCGTTATTTCGTCACAGGTCGATTTGCCTTGAGCGCGAGTTTGGGCTGGCTTCATGCCAAAACTTCCGCGCTCCACAAATAAACCTTAGATTCTTATTTTTTTGACGATCTTTTGATGTCTCTTCCGTCTAATGATTTAACGCTGATCCATAGCGGAGGATAATGAGGTGGACTTGATCATTGAAATCCTTACCCGGCGCGGAGTAGCGCTGATTCGATGCACGGGCCGAATTGTCTTCGGCAGCGAGGCCGAGTCCTTATGCAGGCAGGTAAATGAAGTCTTGGCGCAATCCTCCAAATGTGTTTTGAATTTGGGGGGAGTCGAACAGATCGATGCGCGTGGATTGGGAATGTTGATTGAATGTTATCGCGAGGCCCGCGCCAAGGGCCGCTCGCTCATATTGGCGAACATTTCCGATACGGTCCGCGATCTTCTGCGCATTACGAAATTATTGGACGTGCTGAAGATATGCTCTTCGGAGGAAGCCGCGCTTGGCGCCTGTGGTCAGGCTGCATACCTGTAAGCCGGAGAGTGGCCGCTTGTGAACGCCCCGCATCCCAGCCCCGCTGAGATTCTGAAGCTGGCGGCGGATCGTCCCTGGCCCGTGCCGCGCCGGCCCTGGATCATGTTCCAACGATGGAACGATCTTTTATTCGCGCACTGGGCGCTACCGCCGGAGCACATTCGGCCGCTGGTCCCGCCGGAGCTGCAACTCGATCTATTTCAGGGCAAGGCCTGGGTGGCGATCACGCCCTTCTGGATGAGCCGCATTCATCTGCGCGGCCTGCCGCCGCTCCCCGGACTCTCAAAATTTCCCGAGATGAATTTGCGCACCTACGTGCGCCTGCCTCATGGCCGAAATGGCGCGGATAACGGAACCGATAAGGCCGGAGTATTTTTCTTCAGCCTCGACGCAGGCAGCATTCCGGCCGTGCTGGCAGCGCGGCTCGCCTTCGGTCTGCCATATTACTGGTCGCGCATGATGGTTACACAGTCAGCGCCGGAGCAGATTGCTTATGAAAGTATTCGCCGCCAGAGTCCCAAACCTGCCGACGTCAGGGTGCGATATGCGCCGGTTGCGCCGGTGCTGGAGCGGAAGAACGAATTGGAGGCGTTCCTTACCGAGCGCTACTGTTTGTATGTCGTCCGGCGAGGGCGCGTCTTCCGGGCCGAGATTCATCATCTGCCCTGGTCCCTGCAGCCTGCCCAGGCGGAATTTCAAAAGAACACAGTGGCGGCGCGACACGGTATTCATCTGGCTGAAAGGCCTGAGCTGCTGCATTTTTCCAGACAACTGGATGTGCTGATCTTTCCCCCGGAGCGAATAAGCTGATTTTATTCACCACGAGACATACAGAGAATAAAAAACATCCATTTCTACTCACCACAGAGACACAGAGGACAAAAGACTCAACGATAATTGCTTGTTCAGTCGGGCAATCCTATTCGCCACTCAAAACCATCCTCAATTACAGCTTCGCTAATTTCCATCCCCCATTTTTTCTCGGCGTCTCTGTGTCTCTGTGGTGAACCTCCGATTTTTATTTAACATAGAGCCATGACCTGCCAGTGCTATGATCGGAGCAATTTACCCTTGAGGAGGGCCGATGTCGCAAGATGACGGGACGGAGTTGCAGGAACTGCACGAGCAGGCAGAGCATACCCACTCAAATCCGCAGCTCATGCCGGTGAGCTTCACCATGAGCGTGCTTGCGGTGATGGTGGCGATGACG
>CAYTQA010000046.1:0-983 GCA_964439495.1 uncultured Terriglobales bacterium
CGAGCCCATTCGGTGCTGTGTACCAAAGAGGAAAATCCTCTGCTGTCTCGGGGGGAATGACTTAAGCGCGTCAGTTTATAGCAGTGTTACTAGGGGAGGTGTCAAGGAGAACTTTGGGTTTTTCCGGTTTCTTCCGGTTTTTCTGGAATTTAGGACATGTACTCCCGCGCCAACTAACCAGATCATGTGTCCTCATTCGATAAATAGCGCTATATATTGTGGTATTAACGCAGATGGGACGGAATTTTCCCTGAGACTTTGGTAAGGGTACTGCGGTAAGCGAGAAAGAACGAAGTGAACAGGCCACGAAGCTCTTGAATAGGATGGAGGGAGAGCAGGATATTGGCTTAGTTCACTTCTGCTTTAACACCACGCTGCTGTGCTCGTCATGATTAATGAAGGCATAGAGCTTCTGAATGTCAGGATAGCGGTCCAAAGGCACCCTGAGATCGTGAATGGTGTAATCGCGCGAATAGCGAATTACATTCTGGGAAAATTCCGTCTTGCTCTGGTAATCGGCAAATCCAAGATTGATTGTGACCGGGTCCGGCAGCTCATCAACCTCATAACCTTCGGGTACTTCCAATTCGAAAACATCGCTACTATGGGAAACCGTGGCAAACTCCCAGTCATATTTGCGCGGCTTGCTTCCCAGTTCCCTCAGGTCGGAGCCGATTACGCGCGGGCGCACCAGCAACAAGGGTCCTGCCTTTTTGGCGTAAGAATGGGCGGTAAAGCTGTAACGGATAATAAGGTCCTGCTCATTATGATCGAGATTCTCCACTTTTGAGCTCTGCACGGTAAAACCGTCGAGAAAAGAACTTAGAAAGTGGTCCAATCCCTTGGTGCGGTCCACTTCGGAAGAGCCAACCAGGCGAGCACGATTCCACGATGCGTTATAGCCAGACCTGGTCTCCTCCACCTCTCCTGTCAGCGTTCCATCGGCGGCAAGCTTGAGGTGGGCGGTCCGGCGAAGCCGGTTT
>CAYTQA010000046.1:993-13460 GCA_964439495.1 uncultured Terriglobales bacterium
GCGTCTGGATCGGAGACCGGAAAACGTATAAGCTCTCCTCCTTCAGGAGCGACCAGAAGCCCATAGCTGCCTTGTTCGTAATTGGGTAGACTTCCGAGAGGCACAAAAGGGTTGGTGGGATCGAAGATCAAATATTTGATTCCCCGTTTGCTCTGTACCACAGCTTCGAAATTTGAGGTTTCCAGTCCTTGCGGCAGCCGAATTGCCAGGATGGCATGATTGAATTGATGGATAGGAGCTTCGGGAACAACTCCCCCACGTTCTGTGTGCACAATCACATAATCGGATTCGATGCCGGCCTGGTGAAGCATTGCGCTTAACAATGTCGCTTTGTCCTTACAGTCGCCGTATCGATTGTGGAATATGTCTGCGGCTGCGTGCGGCTGCAAGCCTCCAATTCCGATCTCGATACTAACATCGCGAATGTCCGTCTGAATAAATGTGGCGACGGCGCGCATCCGGGAAAGAACATCAGGGGCATTGGCGGTGAGCTGCGCGACCTTCTGCTGAATTTCAGGAGAGGCCTCCCTGCGCCCCTGAGTCAGGTTGTAGTACCACTTGCCAAAGTCCTCCCAGGAGCGGTTCACATTGGTATTTCCACCATGCACTCCACCAAAGTAGGTCATCAGCATGCGACCTGCGAGCGCTCCATCGGACGGCCGATACGGCTCCTCCTCAATGGCGGGAATATCTTTCAACTCCCATCGCCATTGGTTGTTTCCTAACACCGAGGGTTCTAAAGGCGCATAATGCGCCCAAAAGGATTTGTACTCCCAGCCCGCTGGAATAATCAGGGTATAACGGGCCAGTTTTACGGGAATGTCCCTTTGAAACCACCACTGATCGCCCAGAAGATAGGGCCTCTGTCGCTGCTCGTATTCATATCCCACCACCGTTCCGGGGTCGAGCCCAGGCAACCGAGCAATCTTAGAGTGGATATCTTCGTAGAGATAGCCATTGAAAGGACTGACTTCTAATAGCTCCTTTTCCTTTACTTCGTACTCCTTGCCTGCCCCGGTGATTGTCCATACATGGACATAATTCAGCTTGGTTTCTTTATCGAAGTAGAGAGGGAAGATTGCGTTTTCCCGGCCCGAAGGACGCAAAACTTTGATAGCCAGACGGTGGACTCCAACCGTCTCTCCCGAATCGCGCACCGTGAAATTGCGTTCATCGAGCAGAACGACAGCATTGGTTTCCTTGGAATAACCATCTGTGTTCTGGGAAGCAGCCGTGCGCAACCATTCCGGCGCGGCTGCGGAGGCCCTGCATGCCAGACACAAAAAGCCCAGGAAGACGAATACCCTAACGGACTTGAGCAACTGCCGTGGCGCGCAAAACAGCTTGTTCATCATCACTGGACTTTACTCCCTCGTAGAATGACTTCAGCATCGAATAGTCAGTCGGCATAAAAATGATGCTGCCCATGGCAAAATCCCGGCGCAAGGTAAGGACATTGCCGCTGGCGCTGCGTTCCGCGATATAGATTGAGTAGGGCGTCTTAAGAGGCGCGGCAGTGGGGACCCTCTTAGGAAGACTTTCGACTTGAAAGCCTGGCGGCAATGAGATCTGCACGTTATCAATTTCCCGATAGGGGTAAGGAAAATATACCGGAGTCTTGCGTTCAGCATGGGTAAACGGCTGTCTGCTGTTTACCTCGAAGAACCCTATGGGGAACAATATATGTTTTCCGGCGGCACTGGCGAACCCCGGAATCTCCACGCTGAAAGTTGCTTTCAGCATTTCGTCAGGATTGGTCCAACCCGTCGCCGAATCAAGCTTCACAGTTGCTGTCGTGGGAAGGAGCCGTTTAAGCTCATCTTCCAGGTCCTTTGCACGGCCAAACTCATCCGTTCTGGCCGCCTCAATGCGATGAGAGACGGCATCCTGCCCTTCCATTCCAATCAGGACCTTGCCGCTTAAGTTGCCAGCCTCATCCAGCTTCAGCCGGGCAATCCTCTGGGTAACAGCCTGCGTATATTCAGGCACTGGGGTCTGCGCAAACTCGGTCCCTCCGGAGGCGGTCTGGCGAAGGCCCTGCACTCCAGTATGGGGCCACTCCAATAAACCGAAGGGGCAATATTGTGTTCCGGGATCGAGGAACACCTCCTTGTCCCCGATCTGCACGATTGCGATCTCCCCATTGAGCTGCCGCCAGTTAGGGACCCCTTTTTGAAAGACAGTCTCGTCCCGGGGGGCAACCCGCATTACATAAGCACGGAGACCGGCGCTTCGAACCATGGCTACAAAAAGCCGGGTGATCTCGTCGCGGTAGCCCCCATTCTGGCGAAGCACATCTTCCACAGACCGGTTCGGCTTGCCTTCCTGCGAGGTCCGCTCCCGCCCATAGGAAAAATTCGGGACCTGCTGGACCCGGGCATAGATCTTACGCACCTTCTGCTCCGGAGTGTCGGAAGGGCTTATGGCCTGGTTCGCGGCCTCTGCAATCGAACCATGAGAGCCGATAAACTTATCCACTTCCTTGCTCCAGTATTTGCCCTCCCTCTTCCAGAACTCATCCGGTTTGCCCATTTTTCTGTCGCCATAGTAAAAATCGACGCGCATTTTCGACATGCTGGCAGGCGGGGAATATTCTTCTTCCTCGAAAGCGGGGATGTCAGACATTTCCAGTTGCATCTCCATTTGCCTCACATCTCTGATCTGTTTGATGTCCGCCTCTTTACGAAATCCAATGGTTGTGTAGTACACCTGGTCGACAATATCGTCATGCTCGTTCACTAGATAGCGGGAACCGGCGTAGGGGATAAAAGTAAACCTCGCATGCTTCTGAAAAAGATCTTCCTGGACCGTCCAATGAGGAGCATAGAACCGATCGTCTGACCATCGTTCTTTGTACTTCCATTCAATAATGCTGCCTACCTCAACATTGGAGAGGGTGAAGCTCTTTTCCAGGACCTTGATACCGTGCCCCTTGACGATCGTTTTGTCGTATACCGCTCCGCTAAAGGGGACAATCGTGCCGTCCGGCGTAATCGTCCGGGCCTTCACATCGGTAATTGTCCGATTGGACCGGTCGTAAGGGATCTCCACGTCCGCCCATTCTTTTCCTTTTTCGGTCAATACTTTGACCCGCAAATATCTTGAGAGAAAATTCTGGTTATCGTTGGAAATTTCCTCATGGTAGAGAATGATCGCGGCGGCCCCGGGCTGCGAGGGGTCGCTGGTCATCTTCAGCTCTTCGGGCGTGACCGGCTGCCATTCTTCCTCGGCAATCAGCGGAACACATCCCCATATGGCGGTAAGGATTGATAAACAGAAGAATAAACGGAGAGATCGCATGGTAACCTCGCGGGATAAGGGCCTGAGAGTTTACTGAACCAGGCATCCAGCTACTCTGATGGTTAGGAGTTATACACCGAAAGACTCCTGTAAACAAGAAATTCAGGAGGACAGGTACAAAAGCAATAAAAAAGCCCAGGTTTGCGGGACCTGGGCTAAAGTATTCGGCTTATATCGTCTTAATTGATGTCGAATTGCTCCTGATGCAGGGTGGGATCGCTCTTTACGATGATGGTTTTGCCGGTCAGCTCTTCCATCTCCTGCAACCAGCGCCCACTCTTTTCCTTCAGGCCTTTTACCACTTCCGGATGGACGCGCAGCATGACGTCATGATGTTCCAGATGCTTTGCCATCTTGCGCATCTCCACGTAGATCTCGTTGCAAACCGTCTGCACGCTCTTAATCATTCCCGTGCCGGTGCAATAGTTGCACTGCGTCCCTAAAGTACGTTCCAGCGATTGCTTCACCCGCTTGCGAGTAATGGCTACGAGGCCGAAATCGTTGAACTGCAGTACTTTGGATGGGGCACGATCGGAACGCAATGCGTCTTCGAGTCCCTGCATTACTTTCTGGCGGTTTTTCCGTTCGTCCATATCGATGAAATCGATCACGATGATCCCGCCCAGATCGCGCAGGCGGATCTGGCGGACGATCTCCTTGATGGCGTCAAGATTGGTCCTCACGATGGTGTCTTCGAGGCGGGCAGTCTTGCCCACGAACTTGCCGGTATTGATATCGATCGCCACCAGCGCTTCTGTCTGGTTAATCACGATGTAGCCGCCGCTCTTCAGCCAGACCTTGGATTTGAGCGCTTTGTTGATCTCCTCCTGTACCCCAAACTGCTCAAACAGCGGGATTTCCTTGGTATAAAGTTTGACCCGCTTGAGGAGCGAGGGCTGAAAACGGTTCAGAAAACGAAGGATGCGCTCGTATTCCTGCTCGGTATCTACCCAGACATTGGAGAATGAAGTGTTCACCAGATCGCGCAGCACGCGTTCGACCAGGTTGAGGTCGTGATAAATGAGCGCGGGAGCGTTGGAACTTTCCGAGCGGTTCTTTATTTCGAGCCACAGATTAATCAGGAAACGGATATCGGCGCGCAGTTCATCTTCGTTGGCGCCGGCGGCGGCGGTGCGGACGATGAATCCACCATGGGCGCTTCCCTTCTCGCTCACCAGAATCCGCTTCAGCCTCTGCCGCTCTTCCTCTGAGGCGATCTTGCGCGAAACTCCCACATGATTGACGGTCGGCATGTAAACCAGAAAACGTCCTGGAAGAGCGATGTGGCTGGTGATCCTTGCGCCCTTTTTGGCGATAGGCTCCTTTGCAATCTGGACCAGTATCTCCTGGCCTTCCTTCAGCAACTCGCTGATGGTGGGCAGGGAGGAGCGTTGAATGTTCTTGCGGGCGGCAACCCGGCGGCGACCAAAACGGCGTCCGCGCCGGCGGTCCCCTCCATTGCGGTCTATGCCACCGCGCTCCTGCCGCTGCTGCAAGCCGGCCACGGCGGCAGGGGCCCTGACTTCAGCCCGGTCCGGATACTCCTCTTCTTCCTGCTCTTTGTTCTCGAAATTTTCTTCCGCAGGAGATTCGGGAAACTCCTCACCGGAAGCATCTGCTGCGACCTCCGATTCTTCTAATTCTTCCCCGGCGGCTTCTTCATCGTCTTCCATAAAGCCTGGGCCGGTGCGCTCTTCCAAATGGGACTCGCGCACGGCGTCGGTGATCTCTTCGCTGGCATCGGATTCCATCATCTCTTCTTCGATCTCGTCATACATGGAATCTTCATAACTTTCGACGAGAAGCTCCGGTTCGATCTCTTCTTCTTCGATGATCTCCTCTTCCAATATTCCCTGGCCAGGAGCGAATACCCGCGACACATTCTGCTCCTCCGGACTGGAAGCGCCGGCTGCACCTGCGTTTTCGCCCGCCTCCTCGCCGGCTGTGAGCTCCGGACCACCTGCCCTGGAATTATCTTCGGATCCAATGGGCTCAGGCGCTTCAGGCCTTTCCTGCTCGAATGATGTCTGGCGAGCAGACTCCTCCTCGTGTGCCCTGAAATCCGCAGCCGGGACAGAAGCTCGCTCATTTTGCTCTTCTACAACGAAGCTGTGAGTGATTTGCGGAGCTTCATTGGAGGAGCGGTTTTCTTCCCGTTCCGCTGGCTCTTCAGCCGGCTCCGGCTCCCGCATGAAAGTAGTCTCGCCCTGGAATGCCTCGGTTTCCGAAGAGGCCTTCCTGTACTTAGAGAGAGATTCGCCGGGTAAGGCAAAAATCGGCGGTCCGGACGGAGGGGCTTCGGTCCTCTTCCTTTCGCCGCGCGCGCTTTCGCCGCGAGAGAACGATTGTCTCTCGGGTGCGCTCCGCCGGGCTGAGGACCGCTCCTGCCGCTCAAACCTGGCCGGCTCAGGGGCGCTGGGAGTCGCCTCCGAACGACCGCGATACTTCGAGATGGACTCACCGGGAAGCTGCTTTGCATCCCAGTCTGCGGCTGGCTGCGCCGGGACCTCGACCGTCTGTGCGGCATCACGCGGAACATGCGGCTGGACCGCCTCCACAGCTGCAACCGGGGGATGGGCAGCAGGTTTGGGGGCCTCAGGCTCCTGCCCATATTTGGCAAGCGATTCACCGGGAAGGACGATACGCTCAGGGGCGCCCTGCTCCTGTCTTTCTTCGGACCTGGCCTCCGCTATTTCCGGGCGTTCATGTTTGGAGGGAGCGAAATTGTCCCGTCCACGCCGGCGCGAGCGTCGTCCGCGCCACCGTCGAGGCTCCTGCTCTGTACCTTGTTCATTGGCTTGCGATGCGGGCGGCGCCAGCTCCTCTCCCGCCAGCTCTTCCTCTTCTTCAGCGGCTGGAGTGCCGGACTGCTCCGATGGGAAACTTTCAATTCTGCCCTGAGTGGGAATGCGCTCAAATTCTTCGTCGTCTTCCTGCTGCTCCATGAAATCGGAGACGTAAAGAAATGCGTCGCGCTCCAGGCCGATATCCACGAATGCGGATTGCATTCCTGGAAGGACCCTGGTGACGCGTCCCTTGTAGACCGAGCCAGCGAGGGTGTATTCGTTCTCGCGCTCGAAGTAAATTTCCGCCAGTAGATCGTCTTCGACAATCGCCACCTTGGTTTCATGTGGCGTGGAGGAGACAAATAACTCTTTCGACATGCAAGTTTCTCCATCCGCGGATGAAAATGAGATTCATTCGCGGTAAACCGCCGGTGAAAGAGAACGGACTTCCGGGATCACACTTCGATGGTATGAAGTGCAACGCCCTTTGGGTTGGAATGCAGGACCGCTACCAGGCTTCCCGGCAATCGTACTGCCGGAAAATGCTCTGGATTGGGTAGGCTGGAGGCCAGGTCCGACAGCCTAAGCTGTACAGGCCCATCGATTCGAGATGCAGCTTGCTCGAAAATCTTTTCACCTATCGCAATGGAATTGCGGTCATCAGGAGCGCTGGCGGGGGAAGTTTTCGGCTCCGTCACGCCAGAACTCCGGTTTAGCAGGACTTGTGACCACTCTGTCTAAGTTTTAGACGGGGCCGTTACCTGTCCTGCGTCCCCTTAATTTTCTGATATTCCTCTCCGGCTTCTCTTTCCCGCCGGTGTCCTCAATTCGTTGAGGACGTAACGTAATCTTCCTTTATTGGTCAGCCCGATCAAGGGCTGAAATCTTTATTGCTGAATCTTTTACTGCGCTCCTGCGCTCTTCTCCATTAATTCACAAAACGGCGCATTCGGATATTCATAACAATTCCCAGCGCCAGAAAAGTAAACAAAACGGAAGAACCGCCATAACTCATCAATGGCAATGGGATTCCGGTAACAGGCATATAGCCTACCACCATCCCTACATTCACCATAATATGAAATAGCAGGACTGCAACTATACCCATTATGAGCAGAGTTCCCGCGCGGTCCGGGGCTGTTTGCGCGTTCTGAATCAAACGCATCAATACAATGAAGTATAACAGCAGCATAACCAGCGCGCCCACAAAGCCATGCTCCTCCGACCATGCCGCGAAAATGAAGTCGGTGTAAGGGATAGGGATGAACGCCCCCTGGGTCTGGCTGCCGTGCAGAGTGCCTTTGCCTGTGATGCCGCCCGAGCCGACCGCAATTAAGGACTGCTGAATCTGGTAGCCCGAGCCATGAGGATCGGCCTCCGGCTCGCTGAAGCTTGTAAGTCTTTGTTTCTGATAGGGTTTCAGACCCCAGCGCCAGATGGGGTAAATCATGATCGAGCCCAGCAGAACGATGGTGAGCGCCTGCCGAAAGCGAATCCCGCCGAGAAAGAGGGCGCAAAGCAGCACAGGGATATAGGTGAGCGCGGTGCCTAAATCGGGCTGCTTCAGCACCAGCAGCATGGGGACCCCGGCGATGGCGGCCGCCTTGGCTATGTCCATCCAGGTGACCTCGCGGCCATTCAGATCGGAGAAGTATTTCGCCAGGGCAATAATAAGGACCAGCTTGATCCACTCCGAGGGCTGAAAATGCTGGCCTCCGGGAAGCATGATCCAGCGCCTCGCGCCCAACACCTTCTTGCCGGCCACGGCGACCGCCAGCAATGAAAAAATCGAGAGCAGATAGGCCCAATGGACCTGCTCAAGCAGCGCCCGGTAATTCACGATGCTGATCAGGAACATAAGCGCGAGCCCGCCGCAGACCCAGTAAATTTGTTTTATATGGAAACCAATAAATTTGGTATGCAGGGTCGCGCTGTAGATTTCAAAAATCCCCAGGGCGCATATGAGGAGCACGAACCCCAGGAGCACCCAATCGAAATCACGGAATGAAATAAAACGGCGCATTATCGTTCTCCCGCCAATTGCGACTTTGTGAAGGCGACAGGTGGAGCGGCCATGACCGCCGCCGGAACTACCGGCGGAGCGCTCTCCGGCTGCGGCACAAGCTTTAAATTGCCCGCCTGCATGCGATCGCTCCCCTCTTCGGTCCTGCCATCGTTCCACACCCCCGACATCTCCACTGGACGGCCGTCATGATCGACGGCTGCAAAACTGCTCCCACGAATCCTGCGCTGTTTATCAACGAAGGCCCGGATTACCTGCGCAGCCAGGCGGGCCGCAAGTTTTCCGTGCTCGCCGCCTTCAAAGAGAACGGCAACCACAATTTCAGGGTTCCTCCGCGGAGTCACCCCCACGAACCAACTGTTGTCCTTGTACTTGTTGGCGGTCCCCTTGCTTTTGCGGAATTGGTTACTCACCACCTGCGCGCTGCCGGTTTTGCCCGCAAAATCAACTCCCTGCAAATGAGCGCTGGGCGCAGTCCCCTTCGGGTCCAGCACATCGGACATCGCGTCCGTGATGGTCTCCCAGCCTTTCGGATCGATATTGATTTTGGTTACAGCTTTGTCGCGCAGGGCAACTTCTTCATACTCAGGAGGAAGCTCGTCGGGAAAGGCGATATGCGGGCGCACCAATTTGCCGCCGCTGGTAATTGCGCCAATGGCGCGCGCCAGCTGGATGGGGGTGGTTGCAACCGCCCCCTGTCCGATACCCACGGAGATGGTTTCACCCGCAAACCATTTCTGTTTAAAGAGCTTGGCCTTCCACTCCTCGGAGGGCATGACTCCGGAGACCTCCTGCGGAAGGTCCACGCCGGTCCTCTGGCCCAGGCCAAATGCGGTTGCATATTTAGCGATCCGCCCAATGCCGAGCTTCTCCGCGAGGGTGTAGAAGTATACGTCGCAGGATTGGTAGATCCCTTTGGCCAGGTCCACAATCCCATGAGTACGGTGTTCGCTGGTGACCCAGCATTTAAAATAACGTCCGTAGAAAGTCGCCCCTCCAGGACAGTTCACGCGCAGGTCCTGCGCGATCCCCTCCTGAATGCCCGCAACCGACATGATGATCTTGAAGGTCGAGCCCGGGGCGAGCTGCGCCTGAATGGCCTTGTTCATGAGCGGATGGTTCTCATCGCTTGCAAGCTGGTTCCATTGCTGGCGTGAGATGCGGACGGCAAAGATATTAGGATCAAAGATGGGGCGGCTTACCATGGCCAGAATCTCCCCGCTGCGCGGGTCCATGGCCACAATGGCGCCATTCTTCCCTTCCATCGCCTCTTCCGCGGCCATCTGCACGTCCAGATCGATGGTAAGTTTGAGCGGCTTGCCGGGAATAGCGGGGTCGGTGGCCAAACGCCCTACTTCCTTGCCGTGGCTGTCCACCACGACCTTTCGGGAACCGTCCTCGCCCTTGAGCATGTCGTTGTAATACTCCTCGACGCCGGACTTACCCACCACGTCTCCCGGTTCATCGAGTTCGAACTGCGGCAGCTTCAATTCTTCCTCGCTGACCTCTCCAACATATCCGATCAGGTGGGCCGCAAAGCCATTCTTCGGATACAACCGCCTGTGGACCATGATGGTCTCCAGCTCGGGCAATTCGTCGCGATGCGCCTCCACAAACGCCAGCTCGTCGGGCGTAACATCGTCCTTGAGCATGATGGGGACGAACTGCGGGCCGGGCGTAACATGATGCATTTTCTCGCGTATCTCCTCTTGGGTCATATGCAGCCCGGAGGCGATCCTGGCGATGTCATCCTCGGCATTTTTAGGCATCTGATCGCGGATCAGGAGGACGGAAAAGGAGGGATAATTGTCCACGATGATGCGCCCTTCGCGATCGAATATCTTGCCGCGAGGCGCCATAATGGGGACCTTCCGCACGCGGTTCTGCTCCGCGAGCGACTCGTACCGGTCATTGCCCGCGACTTGCAGCTTCCATAACCGAAGCACAATAATGACCATCACCAGTAAAACGAAATACTGGATCACCGCCAGCTTGGTTGTGGATATTTTCTCGTCGCGATCCAACATACTTCTTATCCATGCGCGAAGAAGTTACCGCAGCGCGGGAAGATGATTGCAGGCCCTGAAATCCTGTATTCATGCTATCCCACTCCGTACAGGCAGCCCCTAAGCTTTATTCCGTAATCGCATTACATTCGTTTCTTAGCCCGGTCCATCCATGCAAACAGCAAGACCGCGAGCAGGGCATTGGCGCTGGCCGCGGCCAGTTCGTGCCCGGTATGCCACTGCATGGGGACCCGCACCATATTGATGCGCACCAGGTAATAAATAAGGTCGTGCAGAAGCGTAAAAGCAAACACCATCAGGAACCGGGGGCCGGGACTGTCCACGTCAATCCGGGTCCCAATGGAAGACGCGGTATACCCGATAATGGATTTGGAGATCCCGAATATCCCGATGGGTAAATGCGTCAAACTGTCCTGCACCAGGCCGATTACGCACCCCGTAAGGGTCCCTGCGACCTGATTGCGCCTGGCCACGGCGAAGAAAATCGTCACGATAAGTGGAATATCGAAGAGTTGCAGGAAATGGATGTTCTTCGGCACATAGGCCTGAAAAAAGATGGCCAGCAGCGGGATCCCGATGGTGGTAACCGCGCTGAATTTATGGACTTCGATTTCCTCGCGCGAGGTATAGGTCAGCGTAGCCATTATTTGGGTACATCCTGAGAGACCGGAGCATTGCCTGAATCGGTTGGCGTGTTCTCCGGTATCTTCTTCTTGGTCTCGCTTCCGGCAAGACCATCCGTGACGGTAACGGGCGTGCTCTGCGAGGCGCTGGCGGACTGAGTTACCTCCGTCTGGCTCCGGGCAGCGGCCTTCTTCCCCGGTTTTTCGTGACCGGGCGTGGCAGTCCCGCCCGCCGCTTTGTTCCCCAACTGGACTGTGCCTTCCGCCGTACCAGGTTTTTGGGTCTTACGAGCGCCCGGATTGGGAGCGCCGGCCGAATGCTCCGCCTGCGGTGCGGGAGGTTTCGGATTTACCGTCGGCAATCTTTGGGCAAGTATGTCGGCGGCGCGCAGATTGTTCTTCCCCTCACCCGCCATCGGCTGTTTCTCCTCCGTTTGGGTGATTACCAGCACGTCTTCGAGCTTGTTGAGATCGGCCGAAGGCCTCACCCTGACCACCAGAAAAGGTTCGCCTTCCCGGTCGTTCAGCACCTGGGCCACAGTGCCGACGGGCAGACCGGGAGGATAGACCTGATCGCCCCCGCTGGTGAGCACGCGCTCTCCCTTCTCGATCTTCTCGTCGGACATTACATTCAGAATTTCCGGATATCCGGTGGACGCGCCGTGCAGCACTCCGCGCAGCCGCGATTTTTCCAGCATCACGCCCGCCCCACCCTGACTGTCGCTGATTTCAAGCACTTGCGCGGTATTGGGAAATACCTTGGTGATCTTCCCGACCACGCCGGTGGGAGTAATGACCGGCATGTCCGTCTTGAGCCCGTCGCTGCTTCCCTTATCGATATAAAGGATACGCGACTGCTCCGTGCCGCTGGTGCCTACTACCTGGGCGGCCATTGTCTTCGATATATATTGCTCCTTGAAGGCCAGCAGCGATTGCAAACGCCGGGCCTGCCCCGCATCTTCAGAGAGGCGGACTTCTTCAAGGCGAACACGATCGAGCTGGTCCTGAAGCTGGCGGTTCTGCTCGCGTACCCCGCGCAGATCGACATATCCATGCCACGCGCCTCCGAAGAAGGAGCCGGTAGCGGAAAAAACATGTTCCACCGGAACGATCAGCTCCACCACCCAAAGACGAATCAGGCGGGTCGTGCCCGCTTCGGGATGCAGGGGATCCTTGGGACGCTTAATCTGTGTTGCCAGCAGCACGGTTTGCGCCGACAGGATAAGCACCAGGACGATGACGTTCCGGAAGCGACTAAGAAAACTTTCCATTGGGGTGGTACTTCTCTTCTCTTATGCTTTTGAACCTTCGCGCTAGCAATGAAAACTTTGCAGCCGGTAAAACTTTGGTGATGCAAAGAGAGGTGCGGGAACGTCCGCACCTCTCAGGTAAAAGTCTATTCCCGCAAATCTCGATCCAGGTCTTACTCGATGGAAATCTTTCTCAGCAGCTTGAAGTCGCTGAGCATCTTTCCAGTCCCAAGAACGACGCTCGCCAGCGGATCGTCGGCGATTGAAACCGGGAGCCCGGTTTCTTCGCGGATACGCTTATCGAGATTTTTCAGCAGCGCGCCGCCGCCGGTGAGCACAATGCCGCGATCGCTGATATCGGCGCTCAGCTCCGGGGGAGTACGTTCCAGGGCGACGCGGATCGCGTTCATGATGGTGGAGACGCACTCACTGAGGGCCTCGCGAATTTCAGCGTCATC
>CAYTQA010000047.1:0-13395 GCA_964439495.1 uncultured Terriglobales bacterium
TATAGGCGATGTTCTTGCGGTATCCCGAGCCTACCTGCTTCTGATTCAGCAGAAAAGTCAGATCGCCGGGGGCAATCGCGATGGGGGTCTGCGGGAAATAGAGAATGTCTCCCGCCTCCAGATGAGCGCAGTACTCACGCAGGCGCTCGGGAGCGTGGAGCGCGGCGCTCAGATCATTGGAATGGATGGTAATTAATTGCATGGGATGTCAGATATGCGGACCGCAAAAGATTTCAGCGTTCTCCCGCGGCGCGCCGATATTGACGGCGGAAGGCCACGAACGAGTAGATCCATACGCCCACCAGCATCGCAGCCGCGCCTGGAGCGCCCACATAACGATATGCCTTGGCAAAATCGGGGAGGGCGGGGGCAAAGGCAGCGTAGATGGCCATCGCGGCAATGGCGATCGCCGTCAGCGCAAAAAATGAGATTACCGCAATGATTACGGCGGTATAAGAGGCGCGCACGATGACGTCCAAAAGAGATGTCGGAGGTTTATTTCGTCCGCGCTCTCGCCCTTCGCGTTCAGGCTGGGAAGGGATATGGATTTCCTTCATGGGAATGGTCCGCATGGCTGCTATTCAGGATACTCCTTTGAAAGATGCCGTACTGACCATTTTAGCCCCCGGAAGCCTTCAAAGATTGCCCTCTAATCAGGTCACAGCCCTTCCGGCTGCGGTACAATCTTTCTGGCATGGGCCAGACTGCGCAGGCGGAAACCCGACGAGCTGCTGAAATCATTCGTGAGGCACAGGTCTCACAAGCCCCTAATGGCGTGTGCTATTCCGCCTTTGGCGAGACGGGTGTGGACCTGCCCGATCTGGAGCGGCTGGTGGGAGCGGTCCCTCATTCCATGGCGGCGGCACTGGAGCGAAAGGCCTATTATTTCGTTCCCCTGGCACTCGCGGAGGGCGAGGAGACCCTGGTGGCGGAGCGCTACACGATCGATCTGGGAGATCGCGCTGCCTGCCACCGCAACTATAATGTTGGCAACTCGCAATTCGTCTTTATCTCCACCCGCCTGATGGAAGACAAGTTCTCGGTTGCATTCGAGTTCTTCATTAATGTAGGACACGCCTTTGTGGAGCGGGCCGGGGTCTCGCAGGAGTTTGCAGAGATCGCCTGGAAGCAGGCGCATGCGAATGTTCGTGGGGAGACCAGCCTCGATGCTTATGAATTCCGCAAGCAGGCGCTGCTGGCGGGAGGCGACAAAGAGAAAGCCGGAAACGAGTTCCTGGCAGCGGCATTTTCCGATGCCATTGCCATCTATCTACTCTCCATGACCCTCGATTTCGATTATTTCGACCTGCGGGAGCGTGATTACCCGCTGCTTGCGCCGAGCGCCATGGCGGAGCGTCTGCGCAAGGTCCATGAGCTCTTCCCGCCCAACAAAGGGTACGAATTCGCCATCCATTACCGGCGAAGAGGATAGCAAGTCTTCCGTTCAAGGTCCGCGGCTTTCACCATCAATTCGGATTTCGCATGTGATCGGCCGTCAGCAGCACAAAATCGCAGCCCTTTGAGTAGGCTCCACAATTGAGGAGTCCCCGACGAACTATTTTGGTCAATACATGATCGGGAAACGGTACTTCGAAATTCGTTTTGCGCAACTGTTCTTCCAGTCCGTGTAATTCCTCGGAGCCGCTAATGAATCTCACTTGCTCCACCGAGGGCCGAAGTGGTTTCGGGGGCTTTTCGGTGTGTGATACAGCGCCGGGATCGGCGAATTGCGCCGCATTTATGGGTTTACTATCTTCGCTTGTCTTATCCGACTCCGCGGATTTTGCCGGCTGCGCCGGTAATCCCTCTTCGCCATTGTTGGTAAACAGGATCAAGAATTCAGCGGTGCCTTTCCGGCCGGGGAGCTTCGCCAGATGGATGGTCCGCATTTTCCCCAGCTCTTCCCGGGCGCTTGCAATCGCACTTTCAGCCGCGTGCACGCCCAGCATCGAGTAGAGACGCGTTCGCGCCTCTGCCGAGGGGAGGGGATCCGGGCTTGCCGCCGAGAATGCATAGAAATGCGCGGCATTCTTCGCCTCATCCAGCTTCTCATAGGTCTGAGCAAGGTGGTAACCTTCGGTGCTTCCCTGTCCCATCCACCATGCTGCGCGCAAATATGGCTCTGCACCCTTGTAGTCCCCGTTCTGAAAATATACCCAGCCTAATGTGTCCCAATAGGCGGCGAGCTGCGACATCAAGGCGGTGTGCCCGGAGTCGAATTGCTTCCCATTCAGATTGCGAGTGTCATCCTCTCTGTTTTTGACGGCTTGTTCGGCCCACAATTGGGCTTCATGGAGATGGATTTTATGCTCCGCGAGCGAATAGGCGGCATCGTTACGCATTGAGGAATACTCATTATCGAGAGAGACGGCTTTGGCGAAAGCCGAATAAGCTTTGTCGCTGTCATCCGTCTCCAGATACGATTTTCCTAGCATTAAATAGATAAACGCGCTTTTCGGATTAAGCTTTGCTGCCGTCTCGAAGGAGGAACTGGCCTCCTTGTAGCGTTTCAGAATAAATAGGCAATTCCCCAGGCTTACAGGGGCGGCGCGGTCATCCGGAGCTATCTTATTGAGCTGCTGCAATACCGGGAGGGCCTCTTCGGGGCGATGGAGCCACATTAGATAAGAGCTGAATCCTTTATAGGCCATCGGTACATCGGGCGTCTCCTTTGTCTGGCGACGCATGGCGTCTAAACCTTGCTCGGTTTGTTGCAGAGAAATCTTAATCGTCCCTATGAAATACCAAACCCCGGGAAGTTTCGGATCGAGCTTTGCCGCCTTTTCGAATTTGTCCAGAGCGGCACGAAGATCATTCTTCCGCATCAGATCGGCGCCATCGGAATACATATGGGCTGCCGCGGTATCTGGCAGCTTTGGCCAGCTGTTGTTTGTGGCTTCGTTTTTATCTGCCGCTCTGTTCTCGGTGCTGGTTGAAGCGCTGGTGAAGGTAATCCACGAGGATTCATCATCGGAGACTTTGCGGCGGAAATCCTTATATGCCGAGTACTGGGCGGAAGAGATTTCGTTCTTGCGCGTACGCAGGCGCTGCTCCACCTTCACGACATCATCCACCAGCGAATACTTTGCATGATATTCGGCGAGATCGGTAGTCAAATCGACATCTTTCGGCAGCTCCGGTTTGTAGCCTTTCGGTATACGAATCTCGGTCGTGTACAGCACCTCGATCGGCGATCCCAGAAACAGAGGCGCGCCGGATTTTTCATG
The DNA here is from genome assembly GCA_964439495.1 of uncultured Terriglobales bacterium. Classification (GTDB taxonomy): domain Bacteria; phylum Acidobacteriota; class Terriglobia; order Terriglobales; family Acidobacteriaceae; genus CAYTQA01. The sequence continues at coordinate 3,228 of CAYTQA010000047.1, forward strand.
TTCTTCGCTAAGATCTGGCAAGTCGCTCAAAGATGGGGTCGGCGAAATTCGCTTGTTGGCCTTCCAGTCTGAATAGTCCTTGCGATCATACTGATAGCTGAGGTGAAAAGGCTCGGTGGTCAGATCGGGTTTGGAGCTGCTTACATCGGCTACCGTGCCCCCGTAACCGAGTGAATAAGAGATATTCTGTACGAGGTCCTTCCACCGCGGTTGGGGCAGACGACGAAATGCAGCGCGGAACAGCACTTCAGCATCGCCGCGGTACTCCTGCTCCACCTTTCCTTTCAGCTCGCCATCATCGTTCAGAGTGGCGGTCATGTGGAACTTCTGATAACTGGCGAACGGCGGATCGACAGGGGTCTTCATCAGCGATGCCGGCGCGTTCGGGGGAATTACCAGCGCCTGCTTGTCTCGCAAGTTCATCAGTAAAAAACCGAAAGGACCCACTTCCGCTGTGGTATCCAGCCACACCAATTCCTTGCCTCGATGGAGGACCGTAATCACATGATCAAACTGCGCCGGGGTGGGGACGTCCGGATCAGCGGATAAGCGGCTGCTGATGAGGGCCGGCCACGCCTCTACGCCCACAGCCTGCAACAAACTGGCAAGAAGGGTGTGTTTGTCCTTGCAATCACCGTAAGAGTTGCTGAGAACATCAGCCGCGGTGTGTGGTTGATAACGACCTATGCCAAACGCTACGCCAATATATCGGAACTGCGTGGCCACATAGGTATACAAAATGCGTGTTTTTTCCTCTTCCGTAGTTGCATTCCTGGTCAGTTCGATCGCCTTGGCGCGCACTTCGGGAGATGGGGCAATGCGGTCCCGCTGAAGAGAGTCATACCAGCGGCCAACCTCGTCCCAGGAATGGAAGCTCGAAACCTGGATATCCGGCTGGGGACCGCGGAACGGAGTCTGAAATTTCTCCTTCTCATCCTCCTGGTGATCGAGTTGCGCCCTCTTCCACTCGTAAATGCGGCGGTTGCCCTCATCGTGAATTTTCGGCTTTAACTCCGGACTTTTTACGTTTACATAGGCATCTCGCGGCACGCTCAACTGGAACTGCTCATCAAGCACAATTATCTGCTTGAGAAATTCGTAATCGCACCAGAAATGGCCTGGAGCAATGGGCTTGATTGTGCGCTGCCTTGTCTGCCACTCCAGCACATCTCCCACGCCGAGGCCTTTCACGGCTATGTGTTTTTCCCGCAAGTCACTATAAAAAGGCGCCTCACGCGTGATCTCCGCCTCAATATCCTGAATGTCATCCAGAGGGGTGGTAACGATGGCGCCGTCGGGTTTATAGACCCGCACGTACACAATCTCTGCTTCTTCAAAGGCCTTCTGGTAACCCACCGACAGTATGCCGAACACCTGTACTCCGGCATCGGACTGAATACGGACCCGTTTTGTGCTCTCCCGAACGCTCGTGCCATCAGCCTCGAAGCTGGCTTTGGACAGCGACTGCTCGATAACCGCTGCCTCTTCCGAGAGATTGGGCTTCTTTTCGGGCGCCTGCGCCTGGACTGGGCTGGCAAAGAGAGCGGCAATTAAAATCATAAGGAGTGACCGCGACATGCGAGGTATATAACCACAGCTGCTGCTCCAGCGCAATTTAAAGTTCCATAGCCCCTGCTCTGGCCGGATCAGCAGGTAGATTGTTCCCCAGCTCCGATTGGGGGGCGAAATCAGCCTCAAATCCCGCCATTTTGCGCTTTCCCGCTTCTCGCAACTTGCATGATCCCACTGAAAATGCGAGACTTAATGGAGCCGGTAGAGCGCAAATCTTGTGCGACCTCTTGCCTGGCGGCAACATCAAAAAGACTGTCAGCTTCAACAACCCCGTAGATCGGGCGCACGCATGTGGATCTACTGGAGCTGGTAGATGCTTTCAACAACCCCGTTCTGGACGGTAACGTACCGGAACTGAAGGCGGATTTTATAAATGACTGTAGCTACACAAGCAGCTTGTTCTCTGGATCATTACCTTGTCCTGCCCGATTCTTCGATGGACGACCGCATTGCCGCGGCCAAAGAGGCATTAGGCAGCGATTGCGCCATTCTTGGCCACCACTACCAGCGCGATGAGGTCATCCGCTTCGCCGACTTTACCGGTGACTCCTATAAGCTTTCGCAGATGGCGGCCTCGGCAGCAGGCAAATACATTGTCTTCTGCGGCGTGCATTTTATGGCCGAAAGCGCCGATGTGCTCGCCCGTCCCGGACAGCAGGTCATCCTTCCCGACCTGAATGCCGGATGCTCGATGGCAGACATGGCCGAGATTGGCCAGGTCGAAGACTGCTGGGAGCAGTTGGTGAAATTCGGCATCACCGACGAAGAGGGCAGCGGGATCATGCCGCTCACCTATATGAATTCCACCGCAGCTATCAAGGCCTTCTGCGGCGAGCGCGGCGGCCTGGTTTGCACTTCTTCCAATGCGGGCGGCGCCTTCAAATGGGCTTTCGCCAAAACCCCTAAAATTCTTTTTCTGCCAGACCAGCATCTGGGGCGCAATACCGGATACGCAATGGGCATTCCCCTCAACGAAATGGTGGTTTGGGACCCGTATCTGCCCTGGGGCGGCAGCACGCCGGAGCGGCTGCGCGCGGCCAAGGTGATCCTGTGGAAGGGACACTGCTCCGTGCATCAGCGTTTTCTGCCGGAGCATGTGGATGCGGTCCGCGCGAAGTATCCCGGGATCCAGGTGATCGTCCATCCCGAGTGCCGCTGGGAGGTGTGCCAAAAGGCCGATGCGCTGGGATCCACGGAGCGGCTCATCAAGCTGATCGAAGAGGCCCCGGCGGGGACGATGTTTGCCGTTGGCACGGAGATCCATCTTGTCAATCGCATGGCCAAGCAGTTTGCTCCGCTGGGAAAGAAAGTGATTACGCTGGACGATTCCGGGTGCCTGTGCACCACCATGTTTCGCATCTCCCCACAGCATCTGGCCTGGGTACTGGAGAATCTGCTCGATGGTAATGTAGTCAACCGCATCAAAGTACGAGAAGATGTAAAGCACTGGGCGCGAGTCGCGCTTGATCGAATGCTCGAAATCAAGGCATAGTTAGCGAATACATCCATGGCCATCCGTACTTTTACCCTCGACGAGGCGCACGTGCTGCTTCCCATTCTGGAGTCCCTGCTGCGGCAGGCGATCCAGGCGAAACAATCCATTGAACAGATCGACAAGGAATTCCAGGACCTGAATCATCGCATCTTCCTGGCGGGCGGCCTGCTGGTGGATATCCCCAAGATCGCCCTGCGCAAGGCGGAGCGCGAAAAGGCTGAACAGAAAATCAAGGACACGCTCAGTGAAATCGATGCCACCGGAGTGCAGGTCAAGGACCTGGATATCGGCCTGCTCGATTTTCCCTGCGCGATCGAAGACCGCATCATTCTCCTCTGCTGGAAGATGGGAGAAAAGAAGATCACCCATTGGCATACCGTGGAAGAGGGTTTCCGCGGACGCAAGCTGATTGATGAAGACATGCTCAAGCAGCAGAAGAACAAACCGAATTAATATCCGCAATCATCTTGGTTCATGCCCAGCGATCAAGCTGGGCTTTTCATTTGCGCCTATAAGGAAGCGGTAGTTTGCGCGTCCGGCGGCCCCTAGACATTCGTAATGAGTAATTTGCACTCATTACTTTCGATTGCTGACAAAGTGAGCACGCCTGCGGATTTCTATTGCGGAGGGAAACCAATCGCGCTATTTAGTGTTCCAAGAACTTAGGAACTGTTCTACAGGAAGCGCACACCAGGCAGCATAAGTATTAGGGAAACCTGCTGCCTGCGAAGGAGGAGTACGGTGAACCCTGAATACGTGAATTCCGATCACAATCTGCTGCTGGAATTTTTTACTCCACTCGTGAGCAAGAAGCTCTCCGCCATGGTAGGCATCTCCGATCCGGAGGTCAGCGGATACCTGGCCCAGATGCTCGCCGACTTCTGCGACGCCGCGCAGCTCTTCAAAATCAAGGATGCCGCCGGCCGTCCGCTTACCGATGTGGGCGAGATGCTGCTCGAATCCGATCCGGTTTACGGGCCCGCGCCCTCTTTCGATCGCGAGCGCCAGGTGCGCAAGCACATTGGAGACTTCACCCTGTTCTTCGCCGGCATGTTCCCGGAGAGCATCAACCATTACCGTCTGCGCCGGCAGCGGCTAGAGAATTTTGTGGATTTTATCCGGGCGGGCAAAGAAAGCTACTATATCGTCTCGCAGTTCGACCTATTCGAGTACACCAAGGTGGCGCCGCTCTTCAAGAAACTCTCGGAGCACTTTGAAGATTGCGTATTCGGGCTGAACGTGGTGAAACAGGACCTGGACCTGATGCAGCATCCAATCACGCGCAAGACGCAGAAGCTGCTGATGTACGGACGTTCGGTCAGCGTTCCAGCGCAAAGTGGGCGCGCCGGTTTTGCCGCCAGCACTCTTCGTTTTCATCGCTGCAGAATGGCTTTTCCTTCCCATAGCTGATCAGCTTGATCTGGTCTGGCTTCACTCCCAGCTTTACCAGCTCCGATTTAACCGCCTGGGCACGGCTGTCACCCAGCGCAAGATTGTATTCATCGGAGCCGCGCTCGTCGCAGTGTCCTTCAATCACGATCTTGAGCTCGGGATGGTCGGCCAGAAATTTGGCGTCCGAGGTAACCACGTCCGACTGCATGGAATCCAGTTTGTACTCGTCATAGCCGAAGAAAATATCCTTCACATTCCGCGCCAACATGTCGTTCAGGTCCACGGGGGCCTGCGAGCTCACCGGCGGCACTGTGACCGTAACCTGCGCGGTCGCTTCCTTCGAGCCTCCCGGACCGCTGGCCCGCAAGGTGTACGTGGTGGACTCGCCGGGAATCAACCGGCGCGTGCCTTCCGATGAAACCGGCCCTACGCCGTCCAGAACGATCTGGGTAGCGTCCTGCGTGTGCCAGGAAAGTTCGACCGCCTGGCCTTTTTCCACGGACTGTGGGTCGGCGGTAAGAGTAACGGTTGGCGCGCTCGGCTGCGGCGGTGGAGGCGGCACAACCTTGGCCGCATTTGGCTTCTTAGCGCAACCGCTCAACAACATTGCCGCCATAAAAAGCATTGACGAGAGATAAACGAACCACGACTTCCTCATAAAATCCTCCTGAAAATATTGAAATGACTTAAGCGAAGGTTTCCCTAAACGGGAGTTGATTTGGGGACAAAAATGAGAGGTTCAGCAGCGAAAGCAGCAGACCAGACTGTAGACGGGAATCTCAATTGAAAAGAGGTCGATAAATTTCTGACTGGCAAGGGTAAAAGATTGCGAATGAAGGATTTTAATGATGCTTCCGGCAAAACAGATCAGCAACAGCACCCGTAAAAACGACGTCCGTCCGCGAAAGAGGGTCAGCGGTCCATGCAGGACCACCAGCGTCCCGTGGACACCGGTGCACAAAAACAACGCCAGGACCGCAATCCCTGAAATAATTGCCAGCAGGGCAATAAACCGATACAGCATATTTTGGAGTATGAGGCCAAATCCAGAGCTGGTCAATTAGGAATCCTGATTACAAAAGTACATATTTTCCACTAGATTTTCCCGGGGAAATGCCCCAGTTGGCCGGGTCGGTTAGACTTTATTGGGTCCATCAGTTTATTACTGGAGGGTTTTTGCGGGCATGAATCCAGAATGGCGTAAACGAATTCAGATTTTTCTAATCATATTGCTGGTTCTGTCGGGCATCCGCTTCTATCTCATCTACCATGAACGCCACAGTGGATGGGAAGATCGCACCAAAAAAGCGGAGACAAAGCCCCTCAGCGCCGATGTTTACGTAGTCCCGCGTAAAATCCACGCGTATGATCTGCAATCTTCCAGGGTCCTGATCGGCAAGACGGTATGGGTCGAGGCCGGCGACCAGATGCTCTTTTTTCCTTACGATCCGGCCAGGCGGCGCGTGGATTTTGATCATCCGATGGGGCGGCTGCCATCGCTGGAAAAGCTGGAAATCAAGGATGTAATGCTGCAAACCGATCCGCTGCACCAGCGCAAGCTGATGGCCGCATTCATCAGGCCGGGAGAAACCAAGCAATACGCAGTGACCGTTGGGTTCGTGCATGGAGATGACTACACCATCTTTTTTGACAATGCTTTTCTGATCGACGATCCTCATCAGCTCTATAAGCATTGGCCCTCTGATGTCTGGACCGCCATCGAACAGCACCAGGTAAAACTCGGGATGAATGAGCTGCAGACCAGCTTTGCCCTGGGAGGCGGCGTGCCGCGCGACTCCGGGGCTTATGGCAATCGCACTGTGGAGTATCACTACGGGGACAAGCAAACCACGGTGGCCTTCGAGAATGATCGGGCAATAGAGATTTCGACTAAATAGCCCTTTTGCCCGCCGAGGCGCTTGCCTGTGGCTTGGCCCCAAAATGAACTAATCTATTGAAAGCAAAGGTTCTGTTTGTGATTCGCTGCGGCTTACCCGTTTTATCGGGTGCAAAAGCAGGGTTTGCAAAGGCATCCTGGGGAGTTCAAAAAGTGGAGAAGCAGCTATTCGGGAGCTGAGTACATCTTAGTGACTGGAACCAGAGGCGCAATTTCTGCGGCATGGGCCTCAGCCCGTCCTAAAATCCAATAGAAGCATTCCCTGGACGCGCTTAATTTCCAGGAAATTCCGGCGGAGATTCTGCATGAAGCGAATTTACTATGTCTTGGCCTTTGCTCTTTTCATGGCATCGATCCCTGCCCCTGCGCAGACGTGGGAGATCGGCGGCAATGGGCGCGCCGCTCAGACGCAGAACGGCAACAAGCAGAGTACCGGGCCGCAGGCTACGCAGGAGAGCAGCAAACATAAGGCCTCCGTCAGCGATGACGATCTCAAGCTGCAGGTCAACCGCAGGTTTGGCACCGATGCAGCCTTGCGCAATGTTCTGGTGGATGTACAAAACCGCGTGGTGGTACTGAGCGGCACGGTCCCAACCCGGGCAGATCGCAAGCGGGCGGACCATTTAGCCAAGAGCGTGGCCGGAGTACGCCGAGTCAGGGATTTTCTCGAGGTGGATGCCAATGCCACCTCTACCGGCAGCAATGAACCGGCCAATGCCCGCAGTACCACCCGTGCGCGGGGCAATGCTACGGTCGCACGACGCAGGAAGATAACTCACGGCGCAGGCCCCGATGTTGCAGCGAAAGAGCGGAATTCGAACAGTGGTCAAACAGCGATAGGGGCGCAGACGCCTGGCACAAGCCCGGCGAGCACTCAGGCAGGGGCCGTTTCGGGCAACAGCGGCGGCATCTCTGGGGTGGCAGCCAGTACCGCAGCCAGCCAGGGTGGGTCCAGTGCCTCCACCAACGGCTCCATCGCCTCCAGGAGCAGCGGCAGCAGTTTGCCGGCGGCTTCAGGCGCCAATGCCAAGGGCTTGAGTTCCAGCGAGACGCCGAGCACAATCCCGGGGATGCATCCGGAGGTCAACACAGACACGCTGAAGGGACAGATAGAGAACGCCATCCACAACGATCCAACCATGGCGGGCGCCAACGTCGAGGTAAATGTCGCTTCGGATGCGATTGAGCTCAGCGGAAACGTGCCCAGCGGCAAGCAAAAAACCACTGCCTGGCGGATTGCCGAGTCGTACGCCTTCAATAAACGCGTTCAGGACAAAATCGTGGTCACGCGGCCAGCAAACAGCCGGGGCAATTCCGCTTCAGGCCAGAGCAGCCCCGCAACCAGCACAATGCCTTCCAGCAATAATTCCGGGCAGCCGCGTTAACCCGGATTCTCACTCTCAAATAAAAAAGCCCGGTGCGCGACCACCGGGCCTTTTTTATTGATTTTAAATAACGTCAGATCCTCATTGGCATGATGATATAGCGGTATTTGTAATCGTCATCTCCGCCCTCGGGACGCAACTGACCGGCGGATTGAGAATCCTTCAGCTCCAGGCGGACCTCGCCCGAGCCCGCGGCTTTCAGGAAATCCAGCAGATAGCTTGAGTTAAATCCCATCACCAGCGGATCGGAGTTGTAAGCGGTTTCAATCAAGTCCTCCGATTCTCCGGCGTCGGTGGAAGAAGAGGAGATGCGCAACTCATTCTTATCCAGCTTGAGCCGGATAGCGCCCGATCTTTCGTCCGCAAATTGCGCCACGCGCTGGATGGCCCCATTCAAATCGTCGCAACGCAGGACCACGCTCTTATTGTTGTCACGCGGCAGCACCGCTTCATAATTTGGGAATTGTCCAGTGAGCTGGCGCGAGGTCAGCAAGCGGCTTCCGATGCGGAAGAACAGAGTGGATTCATCGCGGTTAAATTCGATGTTTTCCGCGTCGGTCGAATTGATGAGCGAGTTCAGCTCGGCCAGGGCCTTCTTCGGGATTAACGTCTTCATCTCGCCGGAGACGGGAAATTTACCCCGATTCATTTCGATATGCGCCAGGCGATGGCCGTCGGTCGCCACCATGGTGATTGCTTCCGGCTTCAGCACCATGAGAGCGCCGTTAAGCGTGTAGCGCGATTCCTCGTTGGAAATGGCAAAGATGGTCTTCGCGATCATGGTTCGCAACACCTGCGCCGGAAGCTGTATTGCGCCAGCTGTGGGAAAATTCGGCACAGCGGGAAAATTCGCGCGGGCCATCCCCACCATTTTGGTGTTGGACCGGCCTGAGCGGATCTGCACCCAATGGTTGTCCATGAGCTTGATGCTGATGTCGCCATCGGAGAGCAATTTCACATAGTCATAAAGTTTGCGCGCGGGAATGGTGCATGAACCTTCCTTCTTTACCGTTGCCGGGCAACTGGTGCGCAAGCTGAGATCGAGATCGGTGGCGGTAATGGTGAGCTTGTCCCCAGCAGCTTCAAAAAGAAAATTGGAGAGGATCGGGATCGTGGTCTTGCGTTCCACGACGCCCTGGGTAGCGGTAAGTTCTTTGAGCAGGTCATTTTTGCTTACGGTGATTTCCATAGCTGCTCCCTGACTTGTGCTGGTCTTTTCCGTATTCTCTATTACAACACCCGACGAAGGCATTTGACGATCTCCATGAGGCCCCTTTGCGAGGCCCGCGACATTGAGTAACTTATACCACTACTGCTTTTATTTCTCTAAGAGTAAAAACACTATATAAAGCTAAAAGCAGTAGTAAAGCCTGAGGAAAAGTGGACAATCAGGTCCCATATATCGAAAACACTGTACCGGCGTGAGGTCCATGTCAGGTAAAACCGGGACGGAGAACCGTTCCCACGGTGCATTCCCCGGACGCCCGCTCTGATAAATGTCCCATTCTCCGAAAGCTTCACATTGACTCCACAGCCTGGCATGAGGAAACAGTAAGCCCAGAGTGGAAAAGGCGTACCCGAACAGTCCTGGCGTGTGTTTTTTGGGACCACAAATTCCACATTCGAAACCAAAACTAAAAAAAGCCCAGGGTGAATGCCCCGGGCCTCTCATGAAAGCTGGAGCAAAATCACGAATTCAGGGTTTCCGTCAGCTTATTGATCAGACGGTTCAAGTCTTTGTCTCCCTGGCGTAACTGCATGATCTTGTCGACCGAATGCATGACGGTGGTATGGTGCTTCCCGCCAAATTGACGTCCAATTTCCGGCAGCGACGCTTCGGTAAGCTGCTTGCACAGATACATCGCGATCTGGCGCGGGACCACCACGGATTTGGAGTTGTTCTTGGCCTTGATCTCGGTAACGCGCAGCCCGAACTGCTCGCCGACCGCCTTCTGGATCGATTCAATGCTGATCTTGCGGGCCTGGGAATCGATAAAGTTCTTCAGCACCTGCTGGGCGGTGCTGAGCGTGACCTCGGCGCCGGTAAGTGAGCAATACGCAATCAGGCGGATCAGCGCTCCCTCAAGCTCACGCACATTGGTGCGCACATGGGAGGCGATATAGAGCGCCAGGTCGGTGGCCAGCGAGACGTGCTCGCTTTCCGCCTTCTTCTGCAGGATTGCGACCTTGGTTTCAAGATCGGGCGGCTGGATGTCGGCGATCAACCCCCATTCGAAGCGGCTGCGAAGACGATCCTCGATCTCGGCCAGCTCCTTCGGCGGACGGTCGCTGGCGATCACGATCTGCTTCATGGATTCATGCAGGGCGTTGAAGGTGTGAAAAAACTCTTCCTGGGTGCGTTCCTTCTGGGCGAGAAACTGAATGTCGTCAATGAGCAGCACGTCGATATTGCGGTATTTGTTGCGG
>CAYTQA010000048.1:0-13310 GCA_964439495.1 uncultured Terriglobales bacterium
GGCCACTTCGAGGGCCCGCTTAGCGGTGTGCTGTCCGCGAACGTCCTTGAAATCCACTGGGAACTGCTGTACCTCGCGAAGCAATTTGCCGGTATCCACTTCGATGGGCGCAATGCCATTGCCGCCATTCAGCAGGCGCACAACGTCGATCAGCGAGCGCACCGGATAAACTTTCAGCCCGCTGACCACGGCGGCTTCCTGGGCGTTGGCCTCAGGAACGACCAGGTGGGCGATCTTGTTCGAGCGGGCGGCGATGGCGATGGGTAAAGTGCCGCGCACCGCGCGCAGTCCTCCGTCAAGGCTAAGCTCGCCGACCAGCACGTAATCGGGCAGCTCCCGTTTGGTGAGCGCGCCATATGCCCCCAGAATGCCTGTGGCCATCGGCAAATCGAAGCCGGAGCCTTCTTTCTTCAGGTCCGCGGGAGCGAGATTGATGGTGATATGGCTGGTGGGAATGTCGTACCCGCAATTCTTAAGCGCGGCGCGGACGCGCTCGCGGCTCTCTCGCACTGCCGCATCCGGTAATCCGACGGTAGTAAAGTGGTCTTCGGTCTGTTTGATCGGCGAAACATCCACTTCCACCTCAATGAGGTTGGCGTCAATCCCGTAAACCGCGGCGCTGAGTGTCTTAAATAGCATGGATTGCCAGAAGTGCGGAGTATAACGTTCCCGGCCCAGTAAGAAAAGCCATTACAATAAAGTCCCATGAAAACCGCCATTACGGCAGGCACGCTATTTACTCCCTTGCAGCAGGTCGGTTCGCCGGTCGTCATCATTGAAGAGGGCCGCATTGTCTCCGCGGGCCCGCGCGAGCAACTGGAGATACCGGCAAATGCAAGGAATCTGGATTTTCCCGATCTGGTCCTTGCCCCTGGTTTTGTTGACGTGCACATCCATGGCGGCTCCGGCCATGACGTGATGGAGCCGGACGCTTCGGCGCTGGCGGCCATTGAGGCGGGCATGGCGGCCCATGGGGTAACCAGTTATCTGCCCACCACCGTCACCGCCCCTGAAGATCGCATTCTGCGCGCTTTGGAGCACCTGGGCAAGGCGATCTCAAAGAACGAGCGCACCGCCAAGCGTTCGCGCCCGATCGGCATTCATCTCGAAGGGCCATTCATCAGCCATGCCAAGCGCGGGGTGCATCCTCCGGAAAATCTGGTTTCCCCTTCCCGGAAGATTTTTGACAGATACTGGCAGGCCTCGGCGGGCGCCATTCGCATGATGACCATCGCTCCCGAGCTTCCCGGCGCGCTTGAAACCATTCGCGAGGCCAGGAAGCTGGGCGTGCATTCGAGCATCGGGCACTCCGACGCCACCTATAAACAGGCACTGGAAGGGATCGCGGCAGGGGCCGACCATGCGACCCATACTTTCAATGCCATGCGAGCGTTGGACCATCGCGAGCCAGGGATCCTGGGGGCGGTGCTCAGCGACGACCGGATCTCCGCCGACATCATTGCCGACGGCGTGCATACCGATCCCAGCATCGTCCGGCTCTTCCTGAAGGCAAAAGGGCCGGAGCGCGCCATCCAGATTACCGATGCGATCAGCGCCACCGGCATGCCCGATGGAAAATATATGCTTGGATCGTTTGAAGTTGAGGTCCGCGGAGATCGCTGCGAGTACCAGGGCAAGCTGGCGGGCAGCGTTCTTACGCTCGACCGCGCGGTGCGAAACGTGATGGGCTTTGCCGGATGGGAATTACAACAGTCCATCCGGCTCGCCACTTTAAATCCGGCCCGCTTGGTGGGCATGGAGGGGAAAATAGGGACGATCGCCCCGGGATGCAACGCCGACCTGGTGCTGCTCACCCCCCGGGGGAAGGTCGTAAAAACCATTGTGGGCGGAGAGATTTAAGTCTCTTGCAAAATGTGGCTATCGTGGCTCCAGAACTTCGTTTAAAGGCATTCTGCGAAATTCATAAAGTATTAAAGATTGCTGTTGTAAAATCGTTTTAATAAAATAATGAATTCCCATTTCAAGCGAACCCTGGCCCATGGCTGAATCGAAGAACGGATTTGCACATTTCATGCTCAAGGAAATCTATGAGCAACCCGAGGCGGTGCGGAAGACGATCGAAGGCTGCATCACCCCATCCGGAAACATCGTGTTGCCGCAACCCGCCATCTCTCGGGAAGAGATCCGCAGCCTGCGCAAGATCAGCATCGCGGCCAGCGGGTCGAGCCGCCATGCCGGTCTGGCGGGCGAGTTCATGCTGGAGCGCATGACCGGACTACCGGTCGAGGTGGACTTTGCCAGCCAATATTGTTATCGCGATCCCATTGTGGGTCCGAATGAGCTTACCGTCTTCATTTCACAATCGGGGACTACCGTGGATACCATCGCGGCCCTGCACGAAGCCTCGCGGAAGGGTTCCAAGACGCTGGCCATCTGCAATGTGCCCGATACCCCGCTGACTCGCGATGCCGACGCCATGCTGCTGACCCACGCCGGCACGGAAACCTCCATCGCCGCCACCAAGAGTTTTACCACCCAGCTCACCGCGCTCTTCCTTCTGGCCGCCCATATCGCGGAGGTCCGCGGGTGCTCCCATGCCTCGGTGCTGGCCGCCGCCCGCGAGGTTAGGGGGCTTCCACGGCAGCTTGAGCAGACGCTGAAGCTGGACAAACTCTGCCTGGAACTTTCAAAGAAGTTTTATGACTATGACGATTTCATCTTTATGGGACGCGATATCGATTACCCCATCGCCCTCGAAGGCGCGCTGAAGCTGAAAGAAGTCTCGTATATCCATGCCGAAGGCTATCCCACGGGCGAGATCAAGCATGGCCCCACCGCTCTGGTGGACGACCAGCTTCCCATCGTGGTCCTGGCGATGAAAGACGACTCCGATGAAGCCTCCCTGCTGCGCTATGAAAAGAGCCTGTCGAATATCAGGGAATTGGCGGCGCGGAAGGCGCCTCTGCTGGCGGTGGTCACGGAGGGAGACCAGGAGGTCCAGAAAATTACCCCCTACGTTCTGGCGGTGCAGAATGTCCCGGTGCTTCTACAACCGATTCTGGAGGTGATCCCCTTGCAGTTCCTCGCCTATCACATCGCCGTATTGAGAGGCCGGGATGTGGATACGCCGAGAAATCTTTCCAAATCGGTCCTGGTGGAATAGCAGCCTTCGGAAAATAAATAAAAAGGGGACTCCGATCCGAGTCCCCCCTTCTTATTTCTGGTTTCCTGCTTCTGGCTTTATCTTTCGACAGCCATCGCTACCGCGTTCCCGCCGCCCAGGCAGAGGGCCGCGATACCTTTATGGACATCGCGCCGGATCATCTCGTAGATGAGCGTAACCAGCACACGCGCGCCGCTGGCCCCGATGGGATGTCCGAGCGCAACCGCGCCGCCGTTTACATTCACCTTGTTCATGTCCAGGCCAAGCTCGCGGCCAACTGCAATCGCCTGCACGGAGAAGGCCTCGTTTAACTCGTAAAGGTCTACTTCCTCGTTTTTCCACCCGGTCTTGCGCCAGATTTTTCTTACCGCATCCACCGGGGCCATCATCACCCATTTGGGATCGATGCCGCTGGCGGCCTGGGCCACAATGCGGACCAGGGGCTTGGCGCCCAGCTCGCGCGCCTTTCCGGCGCTGGTGACCACCAGGGCCGCGGCCCCATCATTCACGCCCGGAGCATTGCCGGCGGTGACCGTCCCATCTTTTTTAAAGACGGGCTTCAGGGCGCGCAGGCTTTCGATCGAGGTGTCTTCGCGGGGGGATTCGTCTTTATCGAAGAGGACAGGCGCAGCCCCCTTTTTTTTGGCGGGAATCTCTATGGGAACAACCTGCGACTTGAAGCGGCACTCCTTCCATGCCTGCACCGCCTTTCGATGCGAGTTAACGGCAAATTCGTCCTGCTCTTCGCGCGTGATTTTATATTTTTCCGCCACATTCTCGCCGGTGTTCCCCATGTGGTAGTCGTTATAGATCTCCCAAAGGCCATCGTGCACCATGGCGTCCACGATCTGGGCATTCCCCAGGCGATAGCCCTTGCGGGCCTGCGGCAAAAGATAGGGAGCATTGGTCATCGATTCCATCCCTCCGGCCACCACGATCTCGCTGTTCCCGGTCTGGATGGCTTGGGCCGCCAGTGCCACGGCCTTCAATCCGGAGCCGCAAACTTTATTGATGGTCATGGCGGCGACCTCCGGAGCAAGACCCGCGCCCAGGGCGGCCTGCCGCGCGGGGTTTTGTCCCAATCCGGCGGAGACCACGTTGCCCATGATGCATTCATCCACTAACTTGGAATCGAGATTAGCGCGGCCCACGGCCTCCTTCACGGCAAAGGCGCCAAGTTGTGGAGCGCTGAAATCGGAGAGCGAGCCCTGGAATTTTCCAATCGGGGTACGAACGCCCGAAATGATGACCACTTCATCCATTGCCATGATCGAAACTCCTGTTGAATTGCGTGCCGGATCGAACTTCTCATTATAAGATGAGCCAACCACCTTCGGCGGAGCACCGCTCCCGGCATCGACTTGCAATCCGGCGCGATGGTGGAGAGGAGAACCATGGGAACTGTCCCTACCAGTAGAGAACCGCAGCTTCTAGTCCCGCCGGAGCCGAAGGGGAACTCCACTCTTTCGTATCTGTACACGGTTGGCCTGGTCGCCCTTCTGCTTGCCTTCTCATTTGTAAGTCAAACCCGGGTCGGCTCCAATGCCTCTCATGGACACGTGCTCTTTTACGCGATCACTATTGTGTGGGAATTTGTCCTGCTGGGCCTGGTTTATATAGGAGCAAGGCTTGCCCGGCTGAAATTTCGCGAGCTGATCGGCGGACGATGGGACCGCTTCGAAGATTTTCTGCTCGACGTGGTGATTGCCGCCGGCTTCTGGATCGTCTCCGCCCTGGTGCTGGTCTCGCTTGGATACCTCATGGGGCTGAGCAAGGCCGGGCAAACCGACGAAGCGCGACAACTGCTGCAAACCCTCGCCCCGCATAATGTGCGCGAGCTGATTATCTGGGTGCTCCTGAGCTCCACCGCCGGTTTTTGCGAGGAAATCATTTTTCGCGGATACCTGCAGCGCCAGTTCGCCTCCATGCTGGGCAACGCGTGGACCGGAATGCTTGCCTCCGCGCTGGTCTTCGGCCTCTCGCACGCCTATGAAGGCCATCGCCGCATGGTCCTGATCGCGATTTACGGCGCCCTCTTCGGGACCCTCGCCATCCTGCGAAAGAGTTTGCGTCCGGGAATGATGGCGCATGCCTGGCATGACAGTTTTGCCGGCGTGGGTCTCTTTTTTTACGAGCGGATGATGAAATCCGGAATGATCAAATAAGCAAAATTGCCTTCGAAAGGGCCGCGCGAGTCTCGCGAGCGGAAGAAAAATGGAAATGAGGAGAGGTTCCTTCGCACGAAAGATTTCAAGAATACTGATTTTTTTCTTGACATCGTTTTTCAATCACTCTATACATTCATCAATTGCAACAAAATATCGTTGCGAACTCGATTGAGTAAATCGAAGGGAGAATAGAAAACAATGGCAACCAAGAAAGCAGCAAAAAAGAAGTCAGCCACAAAGAAAAAGAAGTAAGAGCAGTTCCAAGGCAAACCAAACGGGGGACGCATCAAGCGTCCCCCAAATTTTTTTGTCCCGCTTGATTCCCTTCCGCTAAGAGGCCCCGGTCTTAAGCGCCTTTTCCTGGGCATCGAACAGCGACGCCTGATGGTCATTGGCCCCGACGGCCAGGTTCTCCACTCGGTTCTCCACCTTCTCCAGCATCTTTGAGCTTTCATCGTACTTGGTGGCCGCATTGCGGAGGTGCTTGCCGATGGTCTCGAAGGAATCGGAAAATTTTCCCAGCTCCAGCTTCAGGGACTCGATCTGAAGCAGGACGACCTCCGCGCGCTGGCTCACCCGCATGCTGTTCAAGCCCACCAGGATGGTCTGGAGATAGGCGTACAGGGAATTCGGAGAGACGGGAATCACGCGTTTTTGCAGGCAATATGCATATAAATCGGTCCCATCGTCATCGCGGATGATGGATTCGTAATAGACGTTTTCCGCCGGAATATACATCAGGGCAAAAGGCAGGGTCCCATCCGCCGGGCAAATGTACCGGGTGGCAATCTCATCGATCCGCCGCTTCACGTCCTTGATAAACTCGCGGCGCATCGTCTTCTTTTCCGCTTCGGTCTCGGCCTGCGCCAGCCGCCGGAAATTTTCCAGCGGAAATTTGGAATCAATGCTTACCTTGCCCTGGGGAAAGAACAGGACGGCATCGACGATGTCGCCGGAAGGAAATGCGTGCTGAAGCTCGAACTGGTCGCGGGAGAAAACCATGTTCAGAAGATTCTCAAGTTGAGACTCTCCAAAGCCGCCGCGCAACTTAGGGGCGGTCAATACCCGCTCCAGTGCGGCAACCGATTTTCCCATCTCGCCAAGGCTGCGGGCCTGCTCGCCCATCTCCCCAACCTGTTTTTGCAGGGCGGCGAATGTGCTCTGCACCGAGCTCATGCGCTCGCTTACCGCGTGAGAGGTGGTGGAAACGAGTTGCACATTCTGGTTCATCTGCTCGGTGACGTTTTTGTTCATCGCCTCCAGCCGGCTGCCGACCTCGACCGTCACATTCGAGAGGGCGTTCTGCATGTTCGCGGTGATGGACTGCAGTTGAGAGCTGAAGAGCGCATTCATGCTCTGAATGGATTTCTCCGTGCTCTCGCGCAAAAGGCTCACCTCATAGCGAACGGTCTGGAAGGCGGGATCGGCGACGGCGGGCTTCCTGGACCGCAGCAGAATAAAAATCGCGGCCCCAGCCAGCGCCACAAGTAAAACGACGACAACACTCATCAGGCTCCCCATTATCTGTTATCCGTTGGTTGGACTGCGTTGCGAAAGGCCGGAGCGGCGCTCTCGATTGAAGGACAGACGGCGCGATATCCGCACCAGCGGCAATGGAACCCCGCGGTGGCGGGAAATTTCCGGACAGCAATCCCTTCCGCAATCTGCCGGATCTTTTCTTCCGCGCTCGCCAGCGTGGCATCCGACCGGGTACCGCTCACCGCCGTATTGGTTTCAAGATTGTAGAAGACCAGTTCCCCGGCATATTTCTGGAACTGCTGCCGGACGGCCAGGGCATAGACCGAGAGCTGCAAGCTGCGCTCCGCATCCTCCTCCGTCTTGGGATTTCCGGTCTTGTAATCGACGATCGCCACCGCATCGCCTTCGATCTCATCCAGCCGGTCGAGGCGTCCCACCACCGTGGCCCCGCCGATCTTCACTTCAAATGCAACTTCGGTGCCGAGAACGCGCGGCTGCGGTCCGGTCTTCTGCGCCTGGTGGAAGGCCCGCAACTGCTCGGTTCCCTGCTTCACATATAAATCCTGCTGCAGCTTGTCTTCCATAAGATACTCGTTGAACTGTCGCCGAAAGAGCTCCACCAGCTCCTGCTCGCTGCGCGGGCGGCCCTGCATTTGGGCATCGTAGAAATCCTTCAGGACGGTATGCATCGCGGCCCCATACTGCACGGCCGCGGGAAGCTCCGAAGATAAGTTCCAAATCCGCGCCAGCTTGAACTGCAGGGGACAGCGCTCATATTGCTCCAGCGCCGAAGCGCTCAACTTACCTTTGAACCGGGCATCGGCGGTCGCCGCCAGCCAAGGCGCGTTCTCCTGCCCCATCGCGATCTCCATCTGCATCGCCGTGGCGTTCCGCAGGGCCAGCGAACCCTCAAGCCCCTTGCTCTCGTAAAGCTCGCGCAGGAATTTGCTTGGGACCGGATGGCGCGCGGGCTTTTTACCCGTGAGCCTGCCATAAAGCCTCAGCGTGTCGCGCGCGCGGGTGATGGCCACATAGAACAGGCGGCGCTCCTCCTGCTCATGCAGCGCCTTGTCATCGCTCTCCACCCGGGCAAAGCCTTCGCGCAGCTCGCGGGGAAATTCAAAGAGACGCTCCCGGTAACTCGCGGGAAAAGAGTTGGAGACGACGCGAAGCACAAAAACGTGCGCGAACTCCAGTCCCTTGGCGGCATGGATGGTCATGAGCTGCACGGCATTCCCGGGGCCCGTCCCAGTCTGCGAAAACAGCAATTCATCCCTTACCGCCGGATTCGCATCCAGCGTTCCTCCCGCTGTTCGCCACAGCCCGAGGAATTGAAGAAACTCCGCCAGCGTCCCCTGCTTTACGTATTTCTTTTTGCGCCAGTCGGAGACAAGCTCCCGGAAGCGCCGCAGCAGCGGCAGTCCAGGCTCCAGGCCCAAAAACCGGATCGCCTGATCGAGCGCCTCCGCAACCTCAGCGCGATCGAAGTCTGTTGCGCTTCGCAGCGCGGTCAATTGTCCCAGCAGCGCCGCCCCGGATTTCATCTCCGCCAGCACCGCGGCCAGAATCACGTTACGGCCTGCCGCCGCCATCCGCCTTTGCAGCTCGACGGCATCCATGCCAAAGCGTGGCATCACCGCCAGGCGAAAAAGACTTACAGGATCGTCAAACGAATGCAGGCAGTGCAGCACCGCCACCAGGTCGCGCAGCACCTCGGTATCGAGCAGGTCCACCCCGGTCACCTCGAACGGAATCTCCCGCGCGTTCAACTCCTCGATCAATTGTCGCGAGGCCCCATGGCTGCGATACAGGACGGCGAAATTGCTCCATGGCTCGCGCGTGCGTTTCCGGATGGAAGCGATGGCATCGGCGATGTCGGCGGCCTCCTGCTCATAGCTGCTATACGGGACAAGCTCGACTGGCAGCGACGCGAGCGGCCTTCCCTGCGCGTTGTCACGCATCGCCCGGGCGGACTCCAGCGGCTTGCGCGCCAATCGTTCGAGTAACTGGGGATTGCTGCTGACGATCTCGGGATTGCGGCGAATCGCCGCATGAGCGCACTTCAGGACCGCCGGCGTGGAGCGCTGGTTCTCCGCCAGGTTCACCACCCGGGTATGGGGAAAGCATTCCAGAAAGCGCTGAAATGCCCCGCTTGAGGCGCCTCGAAAGTGATAAATCGCCTGGTCGGGGTCGCCCACGGCAAAGACGTCCTCCTCTTTTCCCAGCAGCAACCGCGCCAGCTCAATCTGGGCATGGTTGGAATCCTGGAATTCATCGATCAGCAGGTAACGGCAATTTTCGCGTTCGCGTGCGGCCAACACAGGATCAGCTTCCAGCCGTTTTACCGCTTCGGTGATCAATGAGCCGAAGGTCAGCAATCCTTCGGCCCGGAGCATCGCCTCCATCGCGGTGTACACCCCTGAGATCTCCCGGCATTTGGCGATGATCTCCTCCGGCGCAATCTCCTCCTCGTCCTTCGATTTATAAACTCGCGGCAGCGGCGACTTGCCCGCGCACACCTGCTCCACGTAATCGGCGTAGCGGGCGGCATCCACCAGCTCGTCATTGCAACGGTCGAAAAAGGCCAGCAGGTCTTCCAGGAATTTTCCAGGATCGGCCGCCTTCAAAAAGTGTTGCAGCGGCAGTTCATGCAGACGCTGACGAAGAAATACCCAAAGCTCTTCCCTGGTAAGCAGGTCGAAATCGAGGCCGGTTTTCCTGAGCACGCCGTTGCAGTAGGCATGGAAGGTGAAGGTACGCAGCTGCCCGGCCTTTTTTTCTCCCAATTCGGCGGCGACACGTCCGCGAATTTCGCCCGCGGCCTTGTTAGTGAAGGTAATGGCCATAATTTCGCCCGGAGAGGCATGGCCGCTCTCAATCAGGTTGAGAATGCGATGCACCAGCACACTGGTTTTGCCGGTACCGGCCCCGGCCAGCACCAGCATCGGCCCGCTTACATGCTGAATCGCTTCAGCCTGGGCGGGGTTTGCATAAAAACGTTCGGAGCGGGATGCGGCAACTGACGATGGAGACAAGCGAGGATTCCTTTGCTTGTCATTATGCGAAAGAAAAGCGAAGCAAGCAACGTAAAAATCACACTAGAGTGACGAACGCCGCCCTAATCCTTCCCAGAGATATAGGAAAGTTCCCCCAGGACTCCATTCACGATTGCCAGTGCCGCGATGCATGCGGTCTCGGCGCGCAGGATGTGGGGTCCCAGCGAAGCCGCCATCCATCCGGCGGCGGAGAAAGCGGCGAGTTCCTCTTCGCTCCATCCCCCTTCAGGGCCCACAGCCAGTCCCAGTGACTGCTCCGGACTGGTCGTGCGAAGGGCCGCCGGCAGCGAGGTCTGCTTTTCGTATTCGGAGAGCACGATTTTGCCTGCCTCCGGGCCTTGCAATGCCGTCCGGAACTTGATCGGCTCTTTTACTTCAGGGAGCGTATCGCGGCGGGACTGCTGCGCGGATTCATGCGCAATACGCCGCCAGCGTTCCACCCGCTTGGCCGCGGCCGTGACCAGGTGCGCATCGCTGCGTCGGGCAATCAGGGGCACAATGCCGGCCACCCCCAGCTCGGTGGCTTTCTCGATCGCCCACTCCATGCGATCAAACTTAAAAATTGCGAGATAAAGATAGATGGGAGCGGTGGCCGCTGCCGAGTCCGGGGCTACTTCGTTCAGGAGATCGAAGACGACCTGCTGGTCGGAGATCGCGCTGATCCTTCCCAGAAAGACGCTGCCCCCGGCCACGATCTCGAACTCCTGTCCGGGACGGGCGCGCAGTACGCGCGACAGATGCTCGGCATTGGCGCCATTCAGGAGTGCGCGATTGTCCCTGCATTCATCCGCAATCCAGCGGCGGCGCGTCATTTGTGGAAGAGTACCAGATAGGTCACGACCGCGGTGATCGCGTACAGCGCTCCATAGATGCGGTTCTGATAGAGCAGGCTGGAGAGATGGATGGTGGCAGCGTTGGTCACGAACTCCACGGCGCTCACCACGCCGTAGAAGCAGGCAATCAGCAGCCAGTTTTCTCCACGCCACATGTAGAGATAGAGCGGGATGGTGAGAAACGAGCCAAAGATCAGGGCAATGCCCGCATTGCGGAAGCGCCGCCGCGCGCCCTCCTTGCTCATGCGCAGGCGGATGATCTCCGCCAATTGCTCGTTGCGCAGCAACCGCATTGCCGCGGCGAGAATGGAGGCGATCAGCAGGAACCAGGCATAAAAATGGGCGAGCTTATTCACGCTACTTCCACGTTGAGATGCCGTCCTTCCCGGATGAGCTGCCGAAGGGCCTGCTACTCGAACATCTCTTTCACTTTACTGAAAAGGCTGCGGGACTTGAGCTTGTTTTCCACCTGCGTGGAACTGGCCAGCTCTTCCAGAAGTTCGCGCTGCCGTTTGCTAAGCTTGGTTGGCGTCTGCACCACAACCGTGAGGACCAGATCGCCCCGCCCGCGGCCTTGCAGCACCGGCACGCCCTTTCCCTTGACGGTGATTTCATCCCCGCTCTGCGTTCCCGCCGGAATTTTCACCATGTGCTCGCCTTCCAGGGTAGGGATCGAAAGCTCCGTGCCCAGCGCGGCCTGGGGAAAGGAGATCGGGACCATGCAGTGCAGATCGTTGCCCTGACGGTCAAAGAATTCATGCTCCTTCACGTGCAGAACGATATAGAGATCGCCGGGAGGTCCGCCATTTAAGCCGGCTTCGCCCTCTTCCTGATAACGAATGCGCGTGCCGTCCTCGACGCCCGCCGGCACATTGATCTGCTTCGCATGATCGCGCAGCACGCGTCCTTGTCCATGGCAGGAGCGGCAAGGGTCGGAGATCACCTGTCCGGCGCCGGAGCAGTGATGACAGGTGCGCGATACGGTGAAGAACCCCTGCTGAAAACGCAGTTGCCCGCGGCCGCCGCAGGTCGAGCATTGGACCGCCGTCTTGCCCGGGGTGATGCCGCTGCCATGGCAAGTCTCGCAGGCCTCCTGCCGCCGGAATTTGATCTCCGTCTTTTTGCCGAAGACGGCCTCTTCAAACTCCAGCGTAAGATCGGCGCGCAGGTCGCCACCGCGCTGCGCACGGCTGCGACGCTGGCCCGAGCTGGGCCCCACGCCGAACATCTCGCTGAAGATGTCCCCGAAGACATCGCTGAAGTCCCCGGAGAAGGGGTTGAATCCGCCGGGACCTCCATTGGTCGTGCCCACGCCGGCATGTCCAAAGCGATCATAGGCGGCGCGCTTCTCGGCATCACATAAAACGCTGTAGGCCTCGCTCGCCTCTTTGAACTTCTCTTCGGCCTCGGGATTGTTGGGATTACGGTCCGGATGGTATTGGAGCGCCATCTTCCGGTAACTGGATTTGATCTCCGCCTCAGTCGCCGTGCGGCTGATTCCGAGCACCTCGTAATAATCTCGTTTCACGTTGGTTGGCAATACGTCCTCGTTTAACTCGCCTTGGAACTTGCGTTGCGCGCTACCCGCACCATCGCGGGACGCAGCAGCCGGTCTTTCACCTTATAGCCGCGTTGCAGCTCTTCGATGACCTGATGATCGGGCACCTCGCTGGTTTCAACCATCTCGATGGCTTCGTGCAGGCGCGGATCAAACTGCTCGCCCTGCGCGGCAATGGGCTGCACCCCCATGCGTCCCAGCACCTCTTCCATCTGCTTATGGATGAGCTCAATTCCCTGCCGCAGGTCCTTGCTGGGCGCATTGGCCTTCAGGGCCAGGTTGAAATTATCCAGCACCGGCAGAAAATTCTTGGCCGCTTCGGCCAGGGCATATTCGCGAAAATCGGACTGCTCGCGCGCAATTCGCTTGCGGGAATTGTCAAACTCGGCCTGGAGACGCGCCAGGCGGTCCAGCAGCGAGTCGCGTTCGTTCTTAAGCCGCTCGTACTCCTGCGGCGAAACACCCGCTGCGGGCGGGGATTGCTCGCCGGCCCGCGCACTCTTCGCTTCAGTCTTTTCGGAATCATCAGCGGAAGCATCCGCGGAGGTCTCTTCCGGCAGCTGTAATTCTTCGTGTTCGGTATTTACTTCAGACTTTCTAAACATACGGTACCCCAGGCAGCGGCACGCGACGCGCCGGTTAAAAGAAGGAGCTTCAGTCCCTGACGGGATTATTCCTTCTCGTTAAAAATCTTATCGAATAATTGAGCGATGTAGGAGACTGCCGTAATGGTGTGCTGATAATCCATGCGCGTGGGTCCAATCACGGCCAGCGACCCCCTCATTTCCGAGCCGACTCGCGCCGGCGCCCCAATTAACACCAGGTTGCGCATCTCCGGCATCTGCTCTTCCAGTCCAATGACTACCCGCACCGCCTCCTGCCTGGTATCCACATAGGCGGAGAGCAGGTCCACAATCTTCTGCTTCTCTTCGAGGGCGCGCACCATTCCACGCAGGCGCTCCCGGTCGGCCTCATTTACCACCAGGTTTGCCACGCCTTCCACGAAAACGGTATGCGCCGGTTGTTCCGAAGCCAGGGCCCCGCCTTTATAAAGCTGGTCGAGTGAATTCATCAGACGATCGTATTCGCTGC
>CAYTQA010000049.1:0-13284 GCA_964439495.1 uncultured Terriglobales bacterium
ATATCGCTGCTCGATGACGATCAGCGCAGCCTTGCTGATCTTGCCGAACTCCGCATAGGCATTGACGACGGTCGTTGCCAGAGCTATCTTAAGCACCTCACTGAACCATTCCTTGCGGATCCCGGGATCGCCGAACAAAGATTGGAAATGTTCATCCAGTGCCGATATATCCAGGAGAGTGCCATTCAGGTCAAAACAGAGCACTGGTTTCATGAAAACTCCTCCATCGTTATTAAGCGGCCATCTGATTCGGTTTGGCAGATCGCCCGAAATGAATGAATTGCTTCAATGCCGCTCGCGCTTCGGGAACAACGAGCGGGGCCGTTGCGAACGTCGCGGTGGCAGCAATCAGGCACCAGAAGCAGAATGCGCGATGCCTGGTCCACTGATCGACCGTGAGCCGTCCGGCGTTGTAAACGTCATAGGCTGTTTTCGCGGCGAGGGCCAGCGGCATCCAGGGCTGTCTTGCCGCCCGGTCCGAAGGTCCCATGGCGGCAAGTGTCATGGTTGCGGCATAACTGCCGATGCCGAGGACCGCATCGGGCATGGAGAAGCGCTCATACGCCTCCGGAGAGGCATCGACCTTGTTTGCATTCATGTATGGAAGCGGCGGCTCCGGCAGGCTCCTGATGATGCCCATCTGGTATAAGGCGACCAGTCCGAGAGAGGCGCCGGCGACCATCGAAAGGCCAATAATTCCCTGGCGGTAGCGCAGAGGCCGCGCGCTACTTTCGCGCAGATCGGAGCTAAGTTCCCGTGCGGCTTCTTCTTTCAATCGTACCAGTCCCATTCGCGCCTCCTTTGCAATCAGTGAGATTCGATTTCCCGCTTTCCGTTTGTCCGAGGTGCGGCCGGATATCGATAAACCAGCGCTCCAATCGCGCGGGCGAAACGCCAAGATAGAACGCCGCCTGCAACCCAAATACACGGACCACGGTTCGCCAGACGCCGCTCATGAGAAATCGCCGGGCGGAAAGCGTTACCGGCGAAAGAACAACGGCGAAACGTCCCACGCGTTTCATGCGCCGGACCAACTCATAATCCTCGAAGAGCGGCCAGTCTGGAAAGCCGCCGGTTTGATCGAATACAGCTCGACGAATGAATAGCGCCTGGTCGCCGAAAGCACGCCGAAGGACAGCAGTACGCAGATTCATCGCGCGCGACAGGATATGCAGCGATATCGGGCGGCGTTCGGCAAAGCGGACAAAAAAACAGCCGCCCGCGACGCGCTCGTCCGCCAGCGCCTTTGCCAGCTCATGCTCCGCGTCGGCGGGAAGCTGGCAATCCGCATGAAGGAACAGCAGCGTGTCGCCGTTTGCATGATCGGCCCCGGCGTTCTGCTGCGGCCCCTTTCCTCGCGGCGAGCGGACCAACAAAACATCCGTTTGGGCGGAGGCCCATTCCAATGTCCCATCAGTGCTGCCGCCATCCGCAACCACAATCTGGGCTTCGGAGAACGCCCTGCGGGCCGAGGCGATGGTGGAGGGGAGACAGGCCCTCTCGTTTAGCGCCGGAATGATGATCGAGACATTCATGCAACCGGCTGCCTTTGCAGTATGCCAAATGAGCGCAGGGCCTGTTCGAGATGCGGCGCAACCATCTCTCCCGACTGGATCAGCCTCGCAGCGCATACAAGGTCTTCAGGAGTGTCCACATCAAACCATCTCGTTGTTAAGGAGTAGCTCATCCCGTTCCGCGCAGTGCGGGCAGTAGCGTCGATGAGTGTATTACGATGGCTCCAGCGAATGTCCTGGAAAAGTCCCTCCGGACACCGCTTCAAGCCAACCAGGTAGAAGCCGCCATCCTCTGTCGGTCCGAAAACCGCATCCGTGGCGCGCAGCTCCTCCGATATACCTGAGATCGATGCAGCCGTAATGCCGGGCGTATCAGCGCCAATGGCGATTGCATGACTGGATTGAGAAAGCGCGCGCCGTAGGATGTGTTCCAGGCGAGTCCCTAAATCTCCTTCCGGCTGTATCCAGAGCTGGACCCGACCGAAGCTCTCGGTCTCGAAGCGCTCGGTCGAGGCGATGACTGAACGCA
Organism: uncultured Terriglobales bacterium; assembly: GCA_964439495.1. Taxonomy (GTDB): domain Bacteria; phylum Acidobacteriota; class Terriglobia; order Terriglobales; family Acidobacteriaceae; genus CAYTQA01. Next base: position 2,044 of record CAYTQA010000049.1, read on the forward strand.
TTTTCGGAATAGACGTTATCACGCTAAGGCTGTCCTGGAGGAGTGCCCGTGCAACCAGGGCCGCGCCTTCCGCGCCGAGTTGCGGGATGAGCCGGGTCTTCGCCGTTCCCGGACAGGGCGGCTTGGCAAAGACGCAGATGGTGGTATCGGGTCGCAAACTGTTTACCTCCGCATCGCAAAAAATTTCGTCAGCAGGCGCTTCATCCATGGCTTGAAGCGGGATTTCATGGAAGCATCGCCCAGCCGTTTCACGGCTTCCGCCTGAGTCGGATATGGATGAATGACCGCGCCCAGGCTGGACAGCTTTAAACCTTGCTGCATTGCCAACACAAATTCGCCGATGCTTTCACCAGCATGTGCGCTCACCAAAGTCGCGCCCAGCAACCGGCCGGTCTTTTTGTCCATGTGGGCCCGAGCAAAGCCCTCCATGTCGTCATCCACCACGGCCCGATCGTTATCGTCATAGCTGATGGTGTGCGTTTCCACCTGAAGTCCCTTGGCCCCGGTTTCATAGGTCCCCACATGCGCGATCTCCGGATCGGTATAGGTACACCACGGAATGACCAGCGCGCTTGCTTTTTTGCGTCCGAAAAACAATGCATTCTGCAGAGCAATGCGCGCCATCGCCTCGGCGGCATGGGTGAACTGGTAAGGCGAGCAAATATCGCCGGCCGCATAGATGTTCCGGTTGGTGGTGCGGAGGTGGTCGTCCACAACAACGCCTTTAGCGTGATACTTTACGCCCGCCGCTTCGAGATTCAGCCCTTCAACGTTGGGGCTGCGTCCGATCGCAACCAGGATTTCATCGCCGCTGACGCGCTCCTCTCCATTTCCGCGATCAAAGACGAGCGCTTTGCCATCGTTCGCCCTTTCCACATGATGAATTCGAGCGCCTAGGTACATCCGGATCCCTTCAGCGGTGAATTTCCCAGTCAATACTCTCGCCGCATCCGGGTCCTCACGCGGGACCAGCGTCGGATCGAGGCTCACGATTGAGACCTCGGTTCCAAGCCGGCGGAAAGCCTGGGCCAGCTCGCACCCGATCGGGCCCGCGCCAATCACAATGAGCCGCTGCGGCAGGGCCGTAAGCGAAAATATAGTTTCATTGGTTAGAAATCCGATTTCATGCAAGCCGGGCACGGGCAGTTCAGCCGCGCGCGCCCCGGTAGCGATGATCGCTTTCGCGAATTCCAGCCGGGCGCCATCCACCTCAACCGCGTTTCGCGATAGGAACTTCGCGTTGCCCAGATAAACATCCGCTCCCAGGCCACGGAACCGTTGGGCGGAGTCGTGAGGAGAAATTTGCGCGCGCTTCTGGCGTATGCCGCGCATCGCTTCTGCAAAATCAATGTGTGGCTCGCTGCTGAGAATGCCGGATCGTCCTGCTTGCCTTACGGCATGAGCTGCGCGCGCGGCGCGAATCAGCGCTTTAGAAGGCACGCAACCATAATTCAGGCAATCGCCGCCCATGAGATGCCGTTCGATGAGCGCGACTTTGGCGCCGAGGATCGCTGCTCCCGCCGCTGATACCAGTCCCGCCGTTCCCGCGCCCAGAACGACAAGGTTATACCTGCCCCGTGGGGTTGGATTTTTCCATGCGGGCGGATGCACGTTTTCGACCAGAACGCGATTGAATTCATCTTCCGGAAGGACTTGCGGAACGACAACTGGCATTATGCGATGCTCCTTTGCGGATCAGGTGATTTGTCGAGTTCCGCGCTCAACGTTTTTTTCGCTATGCGGCCCAGTAGCAGGACGAGCGCCGCGGCCGCAACCAGGCCGCACCAGAACAACGCGCGTTCCCACACGCTTTTTTCAGGCAGCCTGCCCCGGGCCAGATCGGAGATGTTGTGCAAGGCCGAACCCAGATATACATAAAGAATAGTTGCGGGAAGCATGCCAAGCCAGGATGCCAGGAGGTAATCCCGAAGCCGAACACCGGTCAATCCAAGCGCGTAGTTCAAAAGCGCGAATGGAATAAAGATCGGTTCGAGACGAAGGAGAAAGACGACTTTAAAGCCGTTCTTTTCGATGGCACGATCGATCGCGCTGAACTTTGGATACCGCTCTAGCTTTGACTCGACCCAGTCCCGCGCAAAATAGCGGGCGATCAGAAAGGAGAGCGTTGCGCCCAGCACGCTCGCGGGCGACACGATCAAAGTTCCAATCACTGTTCCGTAGACCAGACCGGCGCCGGCGGTCAGCATAGTCCCCGGGATGAGCAGGACGGTACCCACGATATACACCAGAGCGTATACCGCCGCGCCTGCCGGACCGAAGCCACGGACCCAAATAAGGAATGCAGTGGTCCAGCTCTTCAATGGCAGAAACCAAAGCGCCAGTATCAATCCAGCGCCCAGGCCAATCGCGCCAAGAATTCGCGGATGAGAAATGCGTTTCAACGGAGTCCCACCATTCGGAGTCCCACGAACGCGGCAATTCCGAACAATGCGGCTGCCGGTAAGGTCACGATCCAGGCCAGGAGCATGTCGCGGATCGTCTTGCGATTTGCACTGCCAGGCCGATTGGCAGCCAATCCCATAATCGCTCCCGAAGCCACATGGGTCGTGGACATTGGCAGTCCGAGCGCCGCGCCCGGACCGACTAAGGCCGCCGTTACCAGATTAGCGATGAAGCCATCGCGGTGGTCCATGGCAGTCACTTTGCAGGCCAGTACTTCGGTTACACGTTGCCCAGCGATCCAACTGCCTGCGACCATGCCGCCCGTGATCGCCAGAAACAAGACCCTCGGCGCTCCCATGCCTGCCCCGGCGAGAAGCGAAGCCGAAAATGCAATGGCCACAATCTTGGGAGTGTCATTCATGCCGCGGGCAAAACACGTGGCCCCGCTCGTCAACCAGTGCAGGCGATTCAAGGTGAGGCCCGAAGACGCTTTCTGGCCCGCGGCACAGGTACTCAGATGAATTTGAGGCAAGGAAATGGTTGGATTAGCGATTGCGCCGCCGGCAGCAACAGCTATTTCGGATGGCTCAATCTGCACGCAGATGCAATCTGCCACCGGGTTTGGCGCCAGCACTCGCCACAGATGCAGAATGGTAGCGGTAAGGAGCAGCGAGACCGCAGGACTGATTAGCAACGGAAGGACGATCTTTCCTCCTAGCGCGGCCCAGTTGACGCCACTGATTCCGTAGGCCATCGACGCCACCCCGGAAATAGACCCCACGATCGCGTGGGTCGTGGACACTGGCAGTCCCCTGCGGGTGGCAAACATGATCCATAGCCCTGTGCCCGCAAGGGTCGCAAGCGCCGCCGCCAGTGTGGCGTGGGTCCCGGCCGCGAACAATCCTTTTCCGAATGTCTGGACCATCGCGCGGGCCAGAAACGCACCGCTCATCCCTCCGACGCCAGTCCAGAGGGACCCCCATAAAATGGCCCTCTTATAGTTGCTCACTCCGCTGCCAACCAGGGTGGCTATTGCCTTCGAGACGTCATTGGCGCCGTTCGCGTACGCGATTCCAGCTCCCAAAATAAAAACGACGAGCAGCATTCCCGTCATTGCAGGCTGCCTCCACAGCTTGAACCCGCTCCCGCTGTGCAGCCGAAGCAATGCGCGCCAGTGGCGATTGCGCGCCCCGCAAGCCCGGTGAACGCTTCAAGGTCCCATATGGAGCGGACCCCGGGCATTCCCAGATCAAGCATCTGGTTGAAGTCGCAATCGTAGAGCTGGCCATCCCAGCCCACGCTCACCAGCGATCGGCACATCAGCGTCTCCACCGTCGCGGGATTGAAATGGTTTACCAGAAGGCCCATATAGGAATGCCACTTCGACTCGCGGACCAACTGCTCGGCGAAGCGTTTAATTGGCATATTGGTGATGGTGAAGAGGCGATTGAATTCAATGCCGAAGTGCTCGCGCAGTTGCTGTTTGTAATCCGCTTCCAGCTTTGCCTGGGGGGGCGGCAGAAAAGCACCGAGCGGGTTGTAAACGAGGTCAAGGACCAGGCCGGAACCGGCCCGGCCATAGCCGACTTCATTGAACCGCTGGAGTGCCCGGATGCTCTTGTCGAAGACCCCACGGCCGCGTTGTTTATCCACGTTTTCGGCGGTGTAACACGGCAAACTGGCAACGACCTCGACAGCATTGCCCGCCAGGAATTCGACCAGCTCCTCCTGGCCGGCCTCGAACAAAACAGTCAGATTGCAGCGATCAATGACATGCCGTCCCATCCGCCGCGACTCGGATACGAGCCGGCGAAAGTTAGGATTGAGCTCGGGAGCCCCGCCGGTGATATCAAGGGTTTGAATGTTTGGACTTGCCGCCAGCAGTTCAAGCGTGCGGGCCGCGATTTCGGCCGGCATGATCTCCGTGCGCTTTGGGCCAGCTTCCACATGACAATGATGGCAGGCTTGATTGCACAGCTTGCCGACATTGATCTGCAGCGTGGTGGTCTCATGCCGCGTGAGAGCGGCCATCTCATGCCGGCGAAGCGCGCCTTCAAAGTTTGCATCTGAAACCGAAGAATTAAGGACCGTAAGAGTGCCGGTACTAATTGCCATCAGCAGCAGCCTCCGTTGGGTCCGCAGGAGGGTTTTGCCTCGGTGGTGAGCTGGCATCCCCGGCCCTTGGTTTCGCGGGGATCGCGAATCATCATTCCGCCACCACACGGGAACGGCGGCGCTTTTTCCAAGGAAGGTTTTTCCAGCGGCTCGACAAAATCGAAACACGAACGATATGGCTCACGCGAATAGATATCAAACGTCTTCTCGCAAACCGCCGCCCGAACGCCACGACGCAGGAGATGGCCATCGTCATCTTGAACTTCCTTGAACGGCCCTCTATATATGACCGCCTGCTTCCGGTCCCAGCAGGGACCCTCCTTGCCTTTATAAGCGGCGAGTGTAAGGCTGCGGAACTCAATTTCCTCAACGGTTCGCCATGGCCCGGCTTGCCGCTCAAGGATGGTTATACCGTGAAAACCAGCCTCCTCGAATGCCCGCGGGAATTGATCTTCGCGCAGCGCGCCAGAAATGCAACCGCTCCAGAGTTGCGGATCGTTTTGAAGATGGGCTGGGACTTCCTCATCGCTCACGATGTCCGAAATCACGGCGCGCCCGCCCCGCCGCAGGACGCGAAAAATTTCGCCGAACAGTTGGCGCTTATGTTCGGGGCGAACGAGGTTCAGGACACAATTGGAAACGACAACATCGACGGATTCATCGGGAACCAGCGGCTGATTCCGCCGAAGGTCCTCTTTGTGCCGCTCCAGCATCTCCAGATGGTCGCAGCAGCGGACAGGATTGGACCCAAGCCAGCGATCCAGCGCCTCCAAATCAAGTCGCAGGTCCTGGATCTTACCCTTAAAAAACGAGACGTTCGCGTAACCAATATGGCCGGCGAACGCCGGCAAATTGCGCCGGGCGACGCTCAGCATGTCATCATTTATGTCAATTCCGATGACTTTGCCGGCCGGCCCCACCACCTGGCTGGCAATGAAGCAAACCTTGCCCGCGCCGGAACCAAGGTCGAGGACGGTTTCACCGGGATGGAGATAACGAGACGGATCACCACAGCCGTAGTCCTTTTCGAGCACCTCCCGAGGGATTGCGGCCAGATATCTGGGATCGTATGAGGTTGGGCAGCAGAGCTCAACTTCCCGCTGCTTCGCGCCTTCGGAATAACGCTTGCGCACGGCTTCTTCAACATTCACGACAACTTCCACGGACATGCCGGCCTCCAAACACTTGGAACTTCCGTACATGATGCGTGAGAACTGGAGAGGGTTACCGAGAACTGCGTGTAACCTCTGGGGAATTTGAAGCATCCACGCTTAAGGAGGGCACACACCATGGGAGCGCAAGTCCGTACCATCAGCCGTGCCGAGTTGAAGGCAAAGATCGACCGTAAAGGCCCGTTCATGCTTGTGGAAACACTGCCGAAAGCGGCATATGAGCATGGGCACCTGCCGGGCGCGATCAATCTGCCGCCGGACCAGATAAAGCAGCTTGCCCCGAAGCTGCTCCCCTACAAAGCTGCGGACATCGTGGTGTACTGCGCCAGCCCTACCTGACACGCCTCCGAGAATGCCGCCCGTGAATTGGCGGAGATGGGCTACATGCAGGTGCGCGACTATGGCGAAGGCAAATCCGACTGGATCGATGCCGGACTCCCCGTTGAAAGCTTTCACTCCCACGGGTCCGCATCATGAGGAAGTTAGCGCGGGTTGCACTTAGTCTTGAAATTCTGGCGGCCTTGGCATGGACGGAACATCGCCGTCCCCTGCGGCGCGAGCGGGAATCCAAACCGCGGCGGACCGCAAGGAACCTGACCATGGCGACACTCGCTGCGGCAAATCTTCACTTCCTTGAATCCCCGGTGATTCGGCCATTGGCCCGCATGGCCGCGAATAGAAGGTGGGGCCTGCTCAAATGGCTACGGCCTCCTCGATGGATTGAGATCGCGGCGGCCGTGTTGCTGATGGATTACACGCTTTATTGGTGGCACATTGCAGTCCATCTTTCGCCGTTCCTCTGGCGTTTCCACGCCGTCCACCACGTGGACCTCGACTTGGACGCCTCGACTGCCCTACGCTTTCATTTCGGGGAGCTGGCGCTTTCTGTGCCGTACCGGGCCGCCCAGATCCTGTTGATTGGCGCCGATCCGCAAGCGTTGACGTTATGGCAAACCTTTCTCTCGATCTCTATCCTGTTTCACCATTCGAACGTGCGCCTGCCGGAAAAGCTCGAAAAGATCCTGAGCCGGATTATTGTTACCCCGAGGATGCATGGCATCCATCATGCCACCGAGCGGGAGCTGCGCGACACGAACTGGTCAAGCGGTCTGAGTTTCTGGGACCTCGTACACCGCACGTTCCGGCTGGACAGGCCGCAGGACCAGATCGTAATCGGCGTGCTGCCGTTCACCCGTCCCGAGCAAGTCACACTGCCAAAAATCCTGGCCATGCCCTTTCAAGATCGCCCCTCATTGGAATTCCCGTTCCAAACGGGCGAGCGGCGATAAAAAACAATACAAGCTCAATGCGCGTCATGCGGTAACCTTTTCGGCAGCTCTGTATCGTGTACAGAGAGGGAATACGAACTCATCCAGTGCCTGCGGAACGAGTCACGCCATTACCGGAGAAGGAGTTGATTGATCGGGTGCTCGCGGGCAAACGCGAGTGCTTCCATGATCTGGTGCGTCCCTACGAGCGGGCCATCTATGTGACGGCATTCGCGGTCCTGCGCAACCAGGCGGACGCGGAAGAAGCGGCGCAGGAAGCGGTGCTGAAGGCGATGACTCATCTGCATCAGCTCACCGACCCGGCGAAATTCAAGGGCTGGCTGTTGCAAATCGCCGCCAATGAGGCGCGTTTGAAGCGGCGCTCCCGGCGCGATGCGCTTTACGAATCGATCGACGTCGAGGAGGGCCCGGACGGCGATTTCATGCCACGCGACTTCGCCGACTGGCGCGAGATCCCCTCCGAAACCCTGGAGCGCAAGGAGGTCCGGCAAGCCGTGGCCACGGCGCTGGCCAAATTACCGGAGATTTATCGCCAGATTTTCATCCTGCGCGATGTGGAGGAATTGAGCATCTCCGAATGCCGTGAAATCCTTGGAATTTCCGAGGAGGCGGTGAAGGTCCGTTTACATCGCGCGCGACTGCGCATCCGGGAAGAGCTGGCCCCGGTCTTCACGGCAAATTGGTTCAGGCGCACGTTTTCATTCAAAGGAAAAAAACCATGGTGAGCTGCAAAACTGTTTTAGAGCAATTATCCAATTTTATCGACGAGGAGATCGATCCCGGGCTCCGCGCCGAGATTGAGGCGCATTTAAAGATGTGCCGCCGTTGCTCGGTGCTGCACGATTCATTGCGCAAAGTGATCGTCATCGTGGCGGACGAGCGAACGTTCGAGATACCAGTGGGTTATAGCGAACGTCTCCACTCCTTCATTGACCGGCATCTCTGACGTGAATTCAGGAGGCGCAAATGCCGAAAGCAATATGGGAAAACACACTGCTGGCGGAGAGCGATAACACTGTCGTGATCGAAGGAAATCACTATTTTCCGCCAGAGTCCCTCAAACGCGAGCACTTCCGCCCCAGCAGCCACACCAGCGTATGTCCGTGGAAGGGGACGGCGAGGTACTACGATATTGTCGTGAACGGCAAGGCCAATCGCAATGCAGCCTGGTACTATCCCGCTCCGAAACCCGCGGCTGCCGAAATCAAGGAGTATGTGGCGTTCTGGAAGGGCGTGGAAGTGCAGAAATAGGGACCCCGCCTGGGATGCTCGAATCGCACCCTTGGAATCGCGCCGGACGCGCGGCTGCTTCAGCAGCAAGGCGCAAATAGGCGCACCGGAGCTGTAACCTCCCTGGCACGGCCTGCATCCCCTCTCCAGCCGGGCAATTCCGACCTGACCATGGGGGTCTTTGCCCGACTTGAAAGTGAGGAACTTCCATGAGAATCCAAATGCCAATGACAACAGCGGTTTTATGCGCAACCCTTCTCATCACGCTCAGCATGGCGGCGTGGACTCAGGCCGCCCCCCCGCCCGAGTCACAACAGTCTCTCCCCTCCAAAGCCCCGGGAGATCTGGGCCCGGAAGCCGAGCTGCTTTCGAAAATGCATATGGCCAATCAGATGGAGATCAAAGCCGGGCAGCTTGCGGAAGCGAAAGGGACTACGGCAGCGATTCGCAGGTTCGGCCAACTGCTCGCGCGCGACCACAGCTATGCCGATAAGCGCATCAGCGATCTGGCGAAGCAGCAAGGCATCGGACTCACACAGCCCATGCCTAAATCGCCCGAAGAGCAGCAGCAGATGCAGATGCAACAGCAGATGATGGGAGATCTTGAAAATTCGCAAGGCCCCGATTTCGACGGCAAATTCATCCAGTTCAACATCAAGGCGCACCACATGGCGGTAAACATGGTCAGCATGGGTAGCAATCAGTTGAAGCCCTCGCCCGTGAAGGACCTCAGCGGCAAAATGGTCCCCATTTTAAAGCAGCATCAGGAGATCGCTCAACGCCTTGAACAGCGGGAAAGAGCGAGCAGGTAAGGAGGAATTTATGGCTTATCCCAGTCAACAGTCGAAGAATGTATACGGAGTAATCAGCGGCGGCATCATTGCCGGTATCATCGCCGGCCTCGGAATGGCCGCATTTTCCATGATGTATGCGGCCATGGTCGGAGTGGGTTTCTTCACCCCGCTCCGACTGATCGCCGCAGCCTTAGCCGGGGTGACCGCGCTGATCGACGGTGGTGGCATATTGACGCTCGGCGTCGCGATCCACATGATGGCGTCGGCGGTGTTTGGCATTATTTTTGCCGCTCTGCTGCCGCGACGGACATCGGGCGGGGCAGCATTCGGCCTGGGCCTGGTATACGGTGTCGTGGTCTGGGCGGTAATGACCTTCATCGGATTACCGGCAGTCAACCCGGTCATGGGAGCGCGTGTTGCATTGATGCGTGGCTCGTGGTTTTTCGAGCACCTGCTCTTCGGTGCGGTCCTGGCCATCACGCCAGCGCTCGTGCGGAGATTCTCTCACGTGCCGGAAGTCACATCCATGCCTCAGCGCAGAATGGCATAAGATCATGCTGCCCGTCTCATGTCGGGCAGCATATCTCATGGAATCGGGGAGAGTCGCATGCAACTCTGTTTTTAGTCCTAATCGCGCACTTCCAACCAGCGGGTGTCCTGTAACCGCGGCACGGATTTTGCATCACACAAGATGGAACTGGGAATGCGATTTTGGACGATTCAACGCAGTGGCCGCGGAAGTAATATGGGTTCGGCATCGAAGCATGACGACCTCTTGATGAGTGCGATTGCTGTTTGAGTCGTGAAGGGAAGCTGAAGGCAATGTCCTCTATGTCGGAAGATTTCGACGCTATTGTAATCGGGGCAGGCGAAGCAGGGACCATAGTGGCCAGTAATGCGGTCCAGATTGGGCAAAAGGTCGCTCTCATTTTTAAACCGCCGTTTGGCAGCACTTGCCTGAATTCGGGATGCGTGCCCAGTAAGTTCATGATCCACCGCGCGCGCGTCGCTCACATGACCCGCACCGCTGCCCGCTTCCACGTCCATACATCCGAACCAGTTGTGGATCTAGCGGCAATCGTGCGTGAAAAGAATGCTGATATATCGGAACATCGGGAAGAATCGCTCGAGAGCGCTCGGGCGGCAGATGGCCTGACACTGGTCGAGGGAAGCGCGCGCTTTGCTTCTGACCGCGAGATCATCGTCGCAGGACGAAGACTGCGCTCGAGCAAGATTTTTATCGCGACCGGAATGCGCCCGCTGATTCCTCCCATCGACGGTCTGGATCGCGTGCCATATTTGACGAATGAAAGCATCATGGACCTCACAGAAGCGCCCGATCACTTGATAGTCATCGGCGGCGGATACATTGGATGCGAGCTTGGCCAGACTTTCAAGCGCTTCGGCTCGCGAGTGACAATCATTGATCGCTGGGAGCACCTCGTGCCGGAGGAAGAGAGAGATGTGAGCACGCTGCTGGAGCGAGCGTTTGAAGCCGAAGGCATCAATCTATTTTTACGCCACGAGGCAGTCCGCCTGGAAGGTACTGCTGCGGGTGGCATTCGACTGAACACCACCTCCGCCGATGGGGGAGCGCGGATTGAAGGCACGCACCTCTTTGTGGCCGCCGGGCGGCAGCCGAACTCTGATCTCAACCTGGAAGCCGCCGGAATTGAAACCGACAAACTGAAATTCGTTAAGGTGAATGATCGCCTTGAAACCAATGTTCCAGGCATCTGGGCCATTGGTGATATTAATGGCCGGCAGCCGTTCACGCGGGTCTGCCAGGAAGAGGGCAAGGTCGCGTTTGCAAATGCTTTTCAAGGCGCAAATATCAAGATGGAACGCAACTATCTGGGACATGCTGTTTTTACCGATCCAGAGATTGGCAGTGTCGGACTTACGGCGCAACAGGCCCGAGAACAGGGTCGTGAGATCGTTACAGGCTTGGTGACCTTCGATCAAGTCTCCAAGGCCAAGCTGATCGGTGAGACCACTGGACTAATCAAGTATGTCTTCGAAAAATCAACGCGGCGCCTGCTCGGCTGTCATGTAATCGGACCGGCGGCCTCCGAGCTGATTTATGATGCCGTCCTTATAATGCGCCATAACGGCACCATTGACGAGATTGCGAAGGCTGTAGGGATCTTTCCCACCCTGCAGGAAGGAATGGAGGGTACCGCACGCTCGCTGTTGCGCAAGATAGCGCCGGAAGAGGTCTCCGGTCCGCTTGTAACC
>CAYTQA010000050.1:0-6785 GCA_964439495.1 uncultured Terriglobales bacterium
GCGGGTTTTACCACGTAGTCGTCTACCTGCTTGCGGATGGCTTCGAGCGCGGTTTCGAAGGCCGGAAAGCCAGTGATGATCATGGTAACGGCATCCGGTTGGGTGCGCCGCATCGCGCTTACCACGGTAAAGCCGTCTCCCGGCTGGCATATATTGAGATCGGAAAGAAGAACATCGAAGCTTTCGCGCTGGATCATGGCGAGCGCTTCCGGCACATCGGCGGCGGCGGTCCCCTCAAAGCCATGCATTTGCAGAATGGCGGGCGGTCAGGCGGATGCCGGGTTCATCATCCACGAACAGAATTCGCGTCTTCGCCACCCGGACTATTCTCCTGGACTGCTTGGATTACTGATTTACTGGAATCTTGATGATTTTCTTTTGAATTGCGTAAGTAACCAGTTGCGCCTTGTTGTGAATATCGAGCTTGCGCATCAGATTGAACTTATGGGCTTCGACGGTCTTCACGCTCAAACCCAGGATGACGGCAATCTCCTTTACGGAATTGCCTTCAGCCAGCAACTTCAGGATCTCGCGTTCGCGAGGCGTGAGAGTAGAGATGCGGGGTCGCATCTTGGTGTCGCGCACGCGGGCGCGAAAATCTTCCACCAGCTTTCCAAGGACCTGCGAACTCAGGTATTTCCCGCCTTTATAGACATCGCGCACGGCGCTTACGAGTTGCGGAGCGGGCGTGTCCTTGAGGACATAGCCGGCGGCCCCAACTTCCAGGCATTGGACGAGATAGTCCTCATCTTCATACATGGTCAGGAAAAGGATCTTGGTTTCAGGACGGTTTTTGCGGATATGACGCGCGGCCTCGAACGAAGACAGGCCGGGCATGCCAATATCCATCAGCACAATATCGGGACGCAGCTCGCGCGCCTTCTCCACGGACTCTCCGGCATCGGCGGCCTCTCCCACCACTTCAAAATCGGATTCGGTCTCCAGCAGCCTGCGCACTCCCTGCCGGAACAGTGTGTGATCATCGGTCAGCAGAACTCTAATTTTTGGCATTACAGACTACCCTCTTATCGAATTAGCTAAGACCTCTCGATTGCCGCTGCTTACAAGTCATCTTCCGTTCCAGGAATGGCTGATTTCAGTCACGCCGTCTGGGACATCGTCCCTACGTGGGGCTGCTCACCCGCCGGGACCGTAACTTCGAGTCGTGTCCCTTTCCCCTTCTGCGAACGTACCTGTACTGCTCCGCCCAGGGAGGCTATTCTTTCTTTGATTCCCGCCAGGCCAAATGAGTGGCCACGTGAGTTGATCTTTGTTGGCATTCCCACGCCGTCATCTTCCACCTCCAGCCGCACCGTCTCCTCCTCGCGGTCCATATGGACGGTCACCGTCTTTGCCTGGGCGTGTTTGGCCACATTGTGCAGCGCCTCCTGGACCACGCGGTAGATTGCCATTTCGGTGGGGGGAGCCAGGCGTCCCACATGATCGCTGATTGCGACCCGTACCTTGATACCGGTATTTTTTGCTAAGTCCTTTGCTTCCTTGCGGATAGCGGCAACCATGCCGAGTTCCTGGAGGACCAGCGGTGAGAGCTTGCTGATGATCCGCCGCAGCCCTTCAATGGTGCGGTCCACCACGGCCACGGTCTCCCGGATCTTGTTTTTGGCGGTCCGACCGGTCAACGCCGATTCCAGCATCCCCAGGTACAGCCGGATGACCATGAGCGCCTGTCCGGTTTCATCGTGCAGCTCACGGCTGATTCGCTTGCGCTCTTCTTCCTGGGCCTTGAGCAGGTGTCCTGAGAGCTCCGCGATGCGGCTCTCGCGCTCTTTCAGGGCCTCCGTCATCTGGGCGCGCTCAATGGCAATCACCGACCGGTCAGCGATGGCGCGCAGCAGGTCCCGCTCATTCGGCAGCCATTCATAAGGCTTATCGAAGCCGATCATCAGGACGCCGATGACTTTGCCCTCCGAACGCAGCGGCACCCCCCAGATGGAGGTGGCCCGTTCGATTAATTGTGATCCGAGGATGCGAGGGTCGCGTTTGGTATCGAGGACCATCTCCGGTTCGCCGGAGGTTGCGATGCTGTCGCAGAAGCCCTGTCCCGGCGCTGAATCGGGTTCATTCTCCCCGGCCAGCCCATCGATCCCGGTGGAAGCCCGGATAGAAAAGATATCGGAGTCGGGCGGCCGCAGCAGCATCGCCCCCAGATTGGCATTGAAATTGGCGACCGTGATATCGAGGACCAGTTGCAGCATCCCGGAGAGATCGCCCATGGCTAGTTCGGCGTCCATTACCGAAAGCAGCGTGGAGGATTCCCGGTTCTTGGTGTCCACATAGGCGCCGGTGATGGCCACGAATGAAGCGGAACGCAGCACGTCAAGCGTGGCATTGGCCTCGGTCTGGCGTTCTGCAAATAGTCCGTGCAGATAGCGCTCGCATAGCTCCTGATAGGCTTCCATGGCCTGGGAGACGGCACGGGGATCGGTCTGGAGCTTGGCCAGCCGGGTGCCGTAATAATGAAGATTTTCGAAGAACCCGGCGAAATCCCCATGACAGCAATAAGAACATGCAATAGGAAAGGTGAGCCGTTCCAGGGCAATGACTTCCCGGCGGCCAAAGCCAAATTCATTGGTCAGGCGATCGCGCCATTGTTCGGTGATGTCCGGGAAATAAGGCTCAAGAGCGCGAAGGACTTCGACGATCATCTCGCGCGAGCTCTCTTTCAACGGAAGAACGGCAGACAATACAAACTCCTTGAAGCAGAGAGTTACAAATCATCCACGACAAGCGGCCCGGACGACTCTTACTACCAATCAAATCAGGAAAATCGAGAACCGCTCAACTTCAGGTATTTTACCGTAAACGCTCCGGCTTTTTACCGAGACAGGTTCTTCCCTGGTTACTTCCTGATTATAGGGTAAAAACCTCAGATTCGCCACGATATTTCGCAGAGAAAGCGGCAAATCCTGAAGGAAAAGAGGAGCCGCTTGGCCGCACCAAAAAGTGCAGCGCCGGGGGAAGAACCATTTTTGCAGACTGATACGTTAAAATGACTTTTCACTTATAAGCTATGTTTCGTTTCCATACCGCCGGTGAATCGCATGGAGAAGCCTTGACGGCATTGGTCTCAGGGTTGCCGGCGGGCATTCCCATAGACGTGGAGTTCATAAACCGGGAACTCTGGCGGCGGCAACAGGGCTATGGCCGCGGCGGGCGCATGCGCATCGAGAAGGACACCGCGCACATCCTCTCCGGGGTGCGGCACGGTAAGACCATCGGCTCGCCTATTTCAATCCTGATTGAAAATCGCGATTGGAAGAATTGGCAGGAGGCGCTGCCTGTGGAGGCAGGCGACCCAGCCAAGCACAAGCGGGTGGCATCCCCCCGGCCCGGTCATGCCGACCTTGCCGGGTCCATCAAATACAACCTCCCTGAAGCCCGCTACGTGCTGGAGCGCGCCTCGGCCCGCGAGTCCGCGGCCAGGGTGGCAGCGGGAGCGATCGCAAAGCTGGTACTGGCGCAGCTTGGAATCGAAGTCCTGAGTCATGTGATTGCCGTGGGAGAGGCCGCATTGCATCGCCCAGCGACCTGGGAAGAGGTCCGTAAAGTAGCCGCAAAAGATGACATCTTTCTGAGCTGCGTGGATTCCGAGACCGAAGGCCGCATGAAGGAAGAGGTGGACCGCGCCCTGAAGACCGGCGATACCGTCGGCGGCATCTTTGAGGTGGTTGGACACCATGTCCCGCCCGGTCTGGGCACGCACATCAACTGGGATGAGCGTCTGGATGCGCTACTGGCCGCAGCGGTCATGTCTTTGCAGGCGGTCAAGGCGGTGGAGATTGGACGCGGAGTCCAGGCTGCGGTTTCATTCGGCTCTACCGTGCACGATGAGATTGGCTATTCGCGCAAGGACGAGGGAGCGGAAGGCGCCAGCTACACCCATTTCACCCGGCCCCGGAACAATGCCGGCGGAATTGAGGGCGGGATCTCCAATGGTGAGGACATTATCGTTCGCGGCTATCTGAAGCCGATCTCCACCTTGAGGCGTCCCCTGGCTTCCGTGGATTATGCCACCCGCGAGCCGGTAAAGGCGGCATACGAGCGCTCCGATGTATGTGTGGTCCCGGCAGCGGGGGTTGCCGCGGAGGCCATGGTCGCGCTTACCCTGGCGCGCTGTGCCCTGGAGAAGTTTGGCGGGGATTCCCTGGTGGAATTGCAGCGCAATTTTCAGGGCTACTGTGAACAGATACGGAATTATTGAAGAAGTGAAGATTTGAAAACATGCGATTGGACAATCCCTTTCAATGATCTATCCCATCGTTAAATGGCCTCACCCTGTATTGGGGAAACCTGCCGCTCCCATCACCACCTTCGACCAGGAACTGAAAAAGCTTGCCGAGGACATGTTTGAATCCATGTATGCGGCCCACGGCGTAGGGTTGGCGGCGCCGCAGATCGGGATTTCAAAACGCATTGCAGTGGTGGACGTCTCCTTCAAGGAAGATCCGGATGCCAGAATGGTGCTTGTGAACCCCGAGATCATCCATAAGGAGGGTTCGCAGACCCATAGCGAAGGCTGTTTGAGCCTGCCCGATTTCAGGGAGAATGTGAAGCGGGCCAATCGGGTCACGGTCCGGGCCCAGGACCTGGAAGGAAATTTCTTCGAGCATACCGGAGAGGAGCTTCTGGCGCGCGCATTTCTTCATGAGATTGACCACCTCGACGGCAAACTCTTCATTACGCATGTAAGCGCCCTTAAACGCGATCTGATCAAGCGCAAGATCAAAAAGCTGCAAAGACTTGGGGAGTGGTAGTTTCTTCTTTCCGTGCCCAATTCGATTGCGCATTGGCAGTTTCAAGTTGCCAGTTTCAAATGCGAACGTTCATGGCTGAAGCCGAATCTTATCGGCGGCGAGCGGCCTGCCTGAAGTCAGGCCCTGTTACGTGTCGTCGCAAGTTGATTTAATGGCGCACCGAGCAGCAACCCCCTTCGACTTGCGCTTGGCTCTCCCGCTTAGCGGGATCGCCTCGCGCGGCGCTCTGGATGACAAAAATTAGAGAGATTTTGAAGGGAGAGCACGCTACGGGCAGAGGCATTCCCAGCGATTTTGTGATTCCGAGAAGCGAAGCGCCGAGAAATCCCTCTGCTCGTTGTAACCGTCGATTGCTTTTGAAACCCGCAACTTGAAAACTTTAAAACTCTGTTTTATTTGGTCTTTGTGATAAAACTCGGTGCCATGAGTCGACTTCGTTTTTCCGTTCCCGCGCTCCTCTGCCTCGCTGCCTCTCTCTTTGCCCAGTCCCAGCCTGCTCCGCCCGTGAGTTCGACCACGGTGCTGCATTGCGGCGCGCTTTACGACGGCAAATCAGACCAGCTTCGCCGTAATGTGAATATCACAATTGAGAATGACAAGATCGTTTCCGTGGGAGACGCCGGCGCCGCGCCTGCTGCCCCGGTCATCGATCTGGGCCCCGCAACATGCTTGCCCGGCTTGATCGATACGCACACTCACGTGCTGCTGCAGGGCGATATTACCGCTGAGGATTATGATCGCCAGCTCCTGAAGGAATCGGTCGCCTATCGCACCATCCTGGCCACCCAATCGGCGCGCCGGGCGCTGGAGTATGGCTTCACCACCATTCGCGACCTGGAGACGGAGGGCGCCGGCTATGCCGATGTGGACCTGCGCAATGCCATCAATCAGGGCATTATTCCCGGTCCGCGCATGCAAGTGGCAACCCGCGCCCTGGATGTGACGGGCGCGTATCCTCTGCAGGGATACTCCTGGGAGATCCAGGTGCCGCACGGTGTGCAGCTGGTGGATGGCCCGGACGAGTTGCGCAAGGCGGTGCGCGAGCAGATTTCATATGGAGCGGACTGGATCAAGCTCTATGTGGACCGCAGTTACTTCCTTCGTCCGGACGGCGTGCTCGACGATATTCCGACATTTACCCTCGACGAGCTGCGGGCGGCGGTGGATGAAGCGCATCGCGAGCGCCATAAGGTTGCCGCCCATGCCATGGCCCTGCAGGGAGTGCACAATGCCGTGACCGCCGGGGTCGATTCCATCGAGCATGGCAACTACATCTCCGATGACGATCTAAAAACCATGGCGGCCAAGGGTATTTATTATGTGCCCACAATTTATGTTGGCGAATATGTTGCAAAGGGACGCGCCGCCGAAGGACGTGGGGTGTGGCTGGACATGGTCCGGATCCACGAGCAGACATTCCGCCGCGCTCTGAAGGCCGGGGTAAAGATCGCCTTTGGCACTGATGTCGGAGGCTTCGATTGGAAGATCGATCCGGCGGTGGAATTCCCATTCATGGTGAAATATGGCATGACGCCCGTTCAGGCCATCCGCGCCGCTACCGTGAATGCAGCCGATCTTCTGGGCATGCAGGACCGGATCGGCAGCATTGAAGCGGGCAAGCTGGCGGACATCGTGGCGGTTTCAGGCAATCCGCTGGAGGATGTGGGCGCGCTTCAGAAGGTGGTCTTCGTTATGAAGGGCGGGACTGTATTCAAGAAGTAGCGAAAAATAATTTAGAAAACCTGAATACGGGATCGATTCAGCACGTGACGGACCAAAACAAAAACCCCCGGATGCTTCCGAGGGTTTTAGAGAGATGCACAGATAAAACTTATTTCGGGGTGGTCGTAGTTGTGTCAGTGGAGCCGGTGGTGCTGGTTCCAGCGGCAGTGCCCTTCTTACTGTGCTTTTTGTGATGATGCTTCTTGGTGGTCTTCTTTGTTGTGGTGGTCGTAGTCGTATCGGTGGTGCCGGTGGTGCTGGTACCGGAAGTGCTCTGATCAGTAGAAC
>CAYTQA010000050.1:6795-13277 GCA_964439495.1 uncultured Terriglobales bacterium
CGGCAGCGATCGAAGCGCTCAGAGCCAGTGCAAAGAAAAAGCTTAATACCTTTTTCATAATGGGGGTGTCTCCTTCGGAGTTTTTGATATGAACGAACAAACTGCAAGGCCTTTGTAAATCCAACGAATTGTAATCGAAAAGCCTGCACAAACAAAATAGGCGCAATCACAGGCTGGTTTACCCTGCATTTTCAAGCACTTGCCATAAGTTTGCGATATTCATGCGCCCGACAATGCGCTGTTCTCACTCAACCGCGACCCTAGGAGCCCGGATTTCATGGATGCGTGAGGCGGGGAAGCGATGAAAATTCGGCGACCGGGAGAGCAGCTTGCCGTTTTAGGCACTGCCTTCTACACTGGACTATCTTTATCTTCACAGATTTTTATTTTTGCCGGATGCTTCAGCCGTGCTTTGAGAAGGCAGGCTGCACATTCGGGGAGGCTTCATGCAGCGGTCCGCATTCATACGGTTGGCTGGTCCCATTTTTGTGCTTGCAATGCTGGGGTGCGGTCATCACAAAAAAAGTAGTATTGGCCAGGCGGCAAAGATCACCTATCCCCTATCCAGCATCAGCCTGAACCCCGGCGAGGTGTATTCGATCATTCCCTCCGCGGTGGATGTGACGGACACAAATGGCAATACCATCCCCAATCCCACGCTGACCTTCACCTCTTCCGATTCCACGGTAGTCACGGTCACCAGCGCGGGGGCGGTCTGCGGCGGCGTATTCGATTCCAGCAACGTGGTTTGCCAGGTAAAAACGGTGCCGGCCCAAACGAACGTTGTGATCAGTTACGGTGTCGCCTCACTCGCAATTCCGGTGTATGTCCATGCGCCGATCAAGAGTCTGGGCGTCAGCGCGGGCGCAATCGCGACCAGCGGGGGGACAGCCGTGAGCGGCGCGTCCTGCGTCTCTCAAACGGGAACTCAGCAATTTTCGGTGGCCGCCACCAGCAGCAGTGGGACCGATATCACTTCGACCGTGGGTCCTCCCACCTGGACCACCACCAACACCGCAATCGCAACGGTGAATTCCAGCGGGCTGGTCACTTCGTTAATGCCGGGCGCGACTTACGTAAATGCCTCCATCGGGTCGGTCTCCGTGCTCAGCGGCGCGCCCGCGCTTTTTATCGCCTGTCCTCCGCAGAAAATCTCCCTGCATGTGAGCAGCGCAACGGATACAACCTTCAGTCTCGCCCCCGCAGCCACCGCGCAACTTGCGGCGGACGTGACCGATACCCTGGGGCAGCCGATCACCGGCGCTCCGCTCACCTGGACGAGCTTCCATCCCGCCTCCGCTGTGGTTTCTTCCAGCGGCCTGGTGACCGCCTCCGCGGCCGGCACTACTTCCATCGTCGCCTCGTGTACGCCCCCAGGCTGCAACAGCGCGCCTTCAGGGGCGGTGAATAGTCAGGGAACGGGAGTGGGATATCCGATTTACAGCAATCTGATGACGGGCGCGGTAAGCGGGACCTCGAGCAGCACCGTCTATGCCACGGGCGCTGCAAATCCCGATGGCAGCAGCAACACCTCAATGATTCCCATCGATACCACCACCCATACCGCGGGCACGGCAATCACTTTGAACTATCCGCCCAATTCCATGCTGTTTGATCGCCAGGGGACCTATGCGTACCTGGGCAGCTCCAGCGGATTGATGGTATTCAGCACAAGCACCAATACGGTAGCGAATGTCTTTTCCAGCCTGACAGGGACGGTCCTGGCGGTCTCGAACGATGGAAACAAAGTAGCGGTCTTCGACAACTCCGCGAACAAGCTATTCATATGCACCGGATGCAGCGGCAGCAGCGCCACCGCCGAGACTTTCAGCGCCTCCGGCGTAACCGGGGGTGATTTCTCCGGCGATGGCTTTAAGGCGTACTTTCCCTTTACCACGAGCACTACGTCCGGCACGTATGTCTACCAGCCGGGCGCCGCTCTGCACACTCTTACCTCGGTAAGCGGAAATGATGTAAAGTTTCTGCCGCACGAGTCCATCGGTTACATTGCAGGCGCTTCGTTCACCGGGTTGGCCACCTGCAACAACGCTTCGGTTGACACCAAGGCAGCTACGGCCAATATTCTGGCGGTGGCAAATGATGGTTCGCATTTAATTGGGGCCAGCGGTTCGGGATGGGCCGATCTTGCCCCCAGTGTGACCAGCGGCGTCTGCCCCCCGGCAATTTCAAGCACGCTTAAGACTGCTACCGTGCCATCTTTTGTGGGTGCACCCACGCAGATCATCGTGACCCCGGATGCCAGCATGGCGTTTATGACTGGGTATACCCTCGCCTCGGGGGCAACCGGAGGCGGCATTCCTTACTACAATACGCAGACCGGCGCATCCGGTATCTTCGCGGGTGGCCCGGCGCAGGGCGGGCAGGCATTCTCCGGCGGAATTACCCTCGACGGGAAATCGCTGTATGTGGGCGTGGGAGCGGCGGGCACAAATGCCCCCGCTGTTTACCTCATCGACCTCACGGCGAGTACTCCCAGCGGCGCGGCCCCGCTGGTCACCACGACTTTTGTCCCCACGATCGTGACGGTGCGGCCGAAATAAAATACGCCAGCAGGACCCGTTGCGCGCCGCGCATCTTGCCTAAGCGTAGATGCCGCGCTGCTTGATGGTGAAGGCCACACGATCGATGGCCAGCATATAGGCCGCGATCCGGTTATTCACATTGTGGGTCTCCGCATAACGGACGACCGCCTCGAAGGATTCGGTCAGGATTGATTCCAACTGCTCGTTTACGACGGATTCCTTCCAGAAGTAGCCCTGGCGGTCCTGCACCCATTCAAAGTACGAGGCGGTCACGCCGCCGGCATTGGCTAGAATGTCGGGAATCACAAAGATCTTCTTCTCTTGCAGGATCTCGTCGGCCACCGCGGTAGTCGGCCCGTTTGCGCCTTCGATAATCACCCTGGCCTTGATCTGCGCGGCATTGCGGCTGGTGATTACGTTCTCGGTTGCGGCCGGGACCAGCACATCGCAATCGGTGGTCAGCAGTTCGCGGGGGTCTGCCTTTTCCGCGCCGCTGAAGCCCACGATGGAGCTGTTGCGCTGGCGGTGAGTGAGCAGCGCATCGATATTGATCCCTCTTGCGTTGTAGAGCCCGCCATCCACTTCCGCGACGCCGATGATCTTGTATCCGGAGTCCGCCATCAGCTTGGCGGCGTTGGAGCCTACATTGCCGAAGCCCTGAATGATGATCCGGGTGTCCTCGGGCCGCATATTCAGCTTCTTCATGGCTTCATTGCAGACGATGAGCAGTCCGCGTCCGGTGGCCTCGCGCCGCCCGCGCGATCCGCCAATGTTCAACGGCTTGCCCGTGACTACCGCCGTGACCGTCTGGCGCATGTGCATGGAATAGGTGTCCATGATCCAGGCCATGGTCTGCTCATTGGTATTCATGTCGGGCGCGGGAACGTCCTTTTCCGGGCCAATGAACTCGATCAACTCGGCGGTATATCGCCGCGTGATCTTCTCCAGCTCGGTCATCGACAATTTCTTGGGGTCGCAGATAACGCCGCCCTTGGCGCCGCCAAAGGGGATATTGACCACCGCGCATTTCCATGTCATCCAGCTTGCCAGGGCGCGGACTTCGTCCAGCGTCACGTCCGGCGAGTAGCGGATGCCGCCCTTTGCCGGTCCCCGGGCAATGGAGTGCTGAACGCGAAAGCCGGTAAAGACTTCGATCTCGCCATTGTCCATCAGTACGGGAATGTGCACGATAATTTCGCGGGTGGGAAAACGCAGGACCTTCCAGATGCCGGGATCGAGGTTCAGCTTATGCGCGGCCAAATCGAAACGCGCCGCCTGGGCCTCCCACGGATTGTATTCCTGCTCAAGCGTTATGGTTTGAGTCGTCATTCGTAAGCTCCATTTCCGGTTCTGAAAACAGTTGGGAAGCTCGTACCTGTCAATCGCGCAGCCGCTCGGCGTGTTCGAAGCACAGGCAGGCGAATGGCCGCCCAAACCTTCCAGTATAAATTTCGGCGCACCCCTCGCCGGATTAAATTATTTTTTATGGGGTTCTTTTTTCTTCTCGTCCAGCGCGATCGATGCCAGTTCGAGATAACGTTGAGAAGCCTCAAAGAGTTCTCTCTTGTGGGCGTGGTTGTCGGTGCGCAGGCGTGCCATGAGATTGGAGTCCACCCAAATACCTGCTGGGTGGCTTTCCGCCGGATTCGCAAAGGCACGCTTCGGGTCGGCCTTCTGTTTTTTTATATGTTTAATTTTTTTGGTCATACGGGGAGCGTTGCCCAGGATTATAACCCACAAGTTAAATCCCATATTGCAAAGTAATTACCAGATAAGTTACTTTTGGCACTGGCTTCATTCCAACCAATTCAGGTCTGCTGCCTTCTAAATTTCCAGATCGGAGAAGCTGTTGAGGTATGAGCGTGAATGAATGGCAAAAACGGGTCCACCTGGTCACTAAAGATGACATGAGGGCAGCGCGTGAGCAATCCTCCAATATTCGGGTCTCTCTTGGAGAATACTTTGCAGACGTTCTGTGCGACCGCCGTTCCTTCCCCGAAATCTGGCATTGGATCGTGCAGAAAGACGGCTCTCCCGACATTATTCAGTGGGGGCACGAAACCACTCGTGAAGCCGCCGAGCGCGAAGGAATGACTTATCTGCAAAGCCTGGTCCGGACAGATCAGTTCCGCAGACTAAAGGGAAAATAGCACAGAGTTGCGTCAAAGCGCTTGTTCCGCGCCCCTCATAGGACCGTCTGTTTCATCAGAACAAAATTACAGATCGATTTCCAGCCCTTCGCTGGCGCCACGCACGCGGGGATAATGTTCGCTGGCCTTGCGCACAATGGAGTCAATGCAGTTGTCATCGTGCTCCGGATCATGATGAAAGAGCACCAACTCTTTCGCCCCGCTTGCCATGACAACGTTGATGGCCTCGCGCCAATGGCTGTGTCCCCATCCCCGTTTATGGGCCTCATACTGGTCGGGCAGGTATTGCGCGTCATAAATCAGCACGTCCGCGCCTTCCGCCAGCTTGCGGACATTTTTATCGAAGATCGGATCTCCGGGCTCGTTGTCCGTGGCATACACCACCACCTTGTCCCGGGTCTCGATGCGATAGCCCAGGCAGCCTTGAGGATGGTTCAGCCATACCGACTGAATGACACAATCATCGAAGGCGATCCGGTCCTCCTCGATATTGTGGAAGCTGCGGCGCGCCGACATCTGGTCCATGCCCACGGGAAAGTAGGGCGCCGACATCTGTTCTTCCAGCGCGCCCCGTACTCCGCGGGACCGGTTGGTGGAGTGGAAGAAGAAACGGTTGTCACTGCCATAAAGAGGCGTAAAAAACGGGATCCCCTGGATGTGGTCCCAATGAAAATGAGAGAGGAAAATATGGGCGTGGATTGGCTTTTGTCCATGCTGCTTCAGGAGCTGCTTGCCCAGATTGCGAAGGCCGGTGCCGCAGTCGAAGATGTAAAGGTGCCCATTGATCCGCAGCTCCACGCAGGAGGTGTTGCCTCCATAGCGGAGGTTTTCCGCCTGCGGCGTGGGCGTAGAGCCGCGCACTCCCCAGAACCGGACCTTCAACTCTTTACGGCCATTTGCGTTCATGCAGTGTCAGCTTCTTGCCTCAACCGGATTTAAAAAATCAATCAGCTAATGCATGGCCTGTGGTGGTGCAATGGGCCTGCGAATACCGCCGCACTGGACACCTGTTACGGCTCAGGCACGATCAACTTTGGGGACCAGGTTCCGCTGAGTATACGCCAGCCGTATTCGGCGCTCAATCTGTCCTTTTCATCTTTCAAGCACGGTAGTACCAGGGCATAGTAACTTCCCATATTCCCTTGTTTTTGGGGCCGCATGGCGCGAGTTATGGCCGATCTGTCCTGACCACGTATAATCGCTAATTCAATGCACTATCCCGAGCGCGACAAATTCGAAGAACTGGCGCAGGGGGCGACGCTGGTCCCGGTCGTTAAAACCGTGACTGCCGACCTGCAAACCCCGGTTTCCGCCTTCCTGAGCATCGCCGCCGGCGAGAAGAACGCCTTTCTTCTGGAATCGGTGGAGGGCGGCGAGAAGGTGGGACGCTATACCTTTCTAGGTATTCGCCCTTACATGATCGTGAGCGCGAAGGATGACAGCATTACCGTGCAGCGCGGGCGCGCTCGCGAGCGCCATCGCGGCGATATCTTCGACTTCGTGGCCCGGCTGCTGAAGGAGCATCGCCCCGCCAAGCTGCCCGATCTGCCTCCGTTCACCTCCGGCGCGGTGGGGTTCTTCTCCTACGATGTGGTGCGCCGCATCGAGAAATTGCCCTCCAGGGCCAAGGCGGACCTGAAGGTCCCGGACTGCCTGCTGATGTTCTTCGACCGCGTCCTTGCCTTCGACCATGTGCGCAAGCAGATCTACATCGTCGCCACCGCCAATGTGCGCGACGAGAAGCCGCGGCAGGCTTATGAGCGCGCGGTCAGGGACCTGCAGATGCTGG
>CAYTQA010000051.1:0-13253 GCA_964439495.1 uncultured Terriglobales bacterium
AACCGCATTTATCCGGGAGTGCATCATGACCCCGGAAAAGACCCGCATGATCCATGAGGCGCTGGCCGCCGGCACCTCGCAATACGGCATGCAGACCTTCGATCAGTCGCTTTATGACCTCTTCCAGCAGGGGCTGATCACCTTCGAAACCGCCATCGAGAGCGCGACCAATCCGGACGACCTGAAGCTCAAAGTACAGGGAATCGGGTCTACCGCCGATGCCGCCCGCGAACAGATGGAGACCGCCGGCTTCGGAAGATAAGAAGATCTAAACCATGCCGGCAAAATACGACCAGAGCTGCTGAGCGCCCACAAAACGGAACAGGAACTCATGCGTATCTTTCCCATGCTTCTCTGGAAAGCGCGGAACGTCGGAAATTAAAAGGGAAGTTCCGGAAGATTTCAGCACAAGGCCGCGCTATCGAATTGTAATGCTGCGATCATCATTATGTTGATCGTGCTCGCAGTCGCGGTAGTGCTCACCGTCGCCTTCGTTGCCATTCCGGTCATCCTCGCTGTGGTCGCTGTTGTGACTAACGGAAACAGAAAGCCTGACCTGTCCCCCAACATCCAACGGCTTTAGCTAACACGCCTCCTAAATTCCGCATGCCGTAGTCTTCCCCCCTCTGGTTTTTCTCCACAAACGCCTCCTCTCCGGAATTCCTGGAACCTGGACCTATTTCCTTTCCGTATACTTCTTCGAGTGACAGAATTTGAACTCCCGCGTCTAAGTCTCAGCCATGTTCCTTATGATCCGATCCCTCACAGCGCTCGCTTTTATTGCATTCACGTGCATTGGGATGGCGCAACAGACTTCGCAAACGCCCGAGGCGAGCGCTTCCGGAGCGCCCGAGGCCAATCTGCCCGCAGTGCCTAATGTTCTGCCCAGGAACATAAAAATCCCGCACCTCACGTTCGTGCCCTCGATTGGCCAGTTCGAAAATATGCAGGCGCAAGGGCCCGCAAAGCAGATGATACGCATCAGCGACTTCACCCAGACCTCTCCGGCAAATGGCGCAGAGCCGAGCGAGCGGACCGACTTGTATCTGGGATACACCGACCAGGCGATCGTCGTCGTCTGGGTCTGCTTCGATGATTTGAGCAAGGTGCGGGCGCATATTGACCGGCGCGAGAACATCTACGATGACGATTACGTCCAGATCACGCTCGATCCCTTTCATGACCAACGGCACGCCTTCGTCTTCGGGTCAAACCCGCTCGGCGTCCAGGCCGACGGACTGTGGACGGAGGGCACAAACAACAATCCGGACAATACCTGGGACGCCATCTGGGAGTCTGAAGGCAAGCTGACGTCGCAGGGCTACATCGTTTGGGAGGAGATCCCATTCAAGAGCCTGCGCTTCCGCGGCCAGAGCGCCGGACTATGGGGCATTACGCTCATTCGCAACATCCAGCGCATGGGGGAGCAGGATGTCTGGCCGTTTGTGTCGAGCCGCATCAACGGCTTTCTCAGCCAGGAGGGCACGCTCTCCGGGATCAGCGGCGTCGAGGCGGGCCACGGCTTCGAGTTCAATCCATACATGGAGGGGCGCAGCTTCCACGCGCTCGACACCAGCGATCCGGCGAACCCGCGCTACAGCAATCGGCTGTTGAACGGCAAGCTCGGGATCGACGATACGAAGTTTGTCTTTCACGATAGTCTTGTGCTCGATGCGACCGTGAATCCAGATTTCGCGCAGGTCGAATCCGACCAGCCGCAGAACACCATCAATCAGCGCTTCGAAGTGTACTTCCCGGAGAAGCGGCCGTTCTTCCTCGAAAACGCGAATTACTTCAATATCCCGGGATCGCCTCCGGTTGGCGGCACCGGCACGACACTGGTATTTACCCGCAGGATCGCCGATCCCGACCTCGGCATTCGACTCACCGGCAAAGACGGTCCGTTCAACATCGGGTTCCTGATGGCCGACGACAAAGCGCCTGGCGAATCCGTCCTGCGCGGCAATCCGCTCTTTCATAAGCGGGCGCAGTTCTATATTGCCCGGGTGGCATATGATGTCGGCAAGAACTCGAGTATCGGCGTGATCTACACTGGCCGCGAGTTTGCAGGCTCCTTCAATCGGGTGGGAGGAGTGGATGCCCGCTTCAAGCTCTCTCAGCATTGGAACACCTCGTTCCACGCTGTCCTCAGCTCAACCACGGCGCCCGGCGCATATTCATTCGGGCAAGACCACGAGTTCGAAGTTGACGGACAAGGGCTGCGTTATTTCGACGTGTTCAGTTATCAGGACATCACGCCAGGCTTCAATACAGAGACGGGCTTCCTGCGGCGCACGGACATCCGTCATGTGCAGAACTATTACCATTTCTATTGGCGTCCGAACAGCAAGCGCTTCACACTGCATGGCCCTGAGTTCGCGGTCGAGCGGATGTGGGACCACACCAATCGCGGCATCGAGTACAACGTGAACGGTGACTGGGCATTTTTGTGGCGCAACAATACCCTCGTTGCTCCCATCGTTGGGATTGAGAGCGACACGCTCCGGCCGCAGGACTTTCCCGGATTGCCATTCGACAAAAAATTCATCCAGGACTTTTGGGGGCTCGTCTTTCGCGGCGCTCCGAACCGTCTCATCACGTGGAGCACCCAGCTGATCCGCGGTGGGACGGTGGACATTGTTGTGCCCAAAGGCCAGCTTCCGGTGGAGGGGGACGAGACCAGCCTCAACCAGACGATCACTGTGCGTCCCTTGAACGCGCTCACCATCGCGAACACATACATATGGGACCGCGTGGACCACAGTCCCATTCATCGCTCCGTCTTCAACAATCACATCATCCGCAGCGAGTCGAACTATCAGTTCACGCGCGCGCTCTCTCTGCGCTTCATCGCCCAATATAACGGACTGCTCTCGGACCCGATCTATTCCTCGCTCCCGAAGACGAAGGACCTGAATTTCGACTTCCTGCTGACGTATCTTGCGCATCCGGGCACGGCGATCTACGTCGGGTACAACAGCAACCTGGAAAATATCGATCCGGGACTCTGCGTCCATCTGCCGGGGACGACCGAGTGCGATCCGAATGGCAGTGGACTGCTGCGGAATAACCGCTTTCTGAATGACGGCAAACAGGTATTCGTCAAGATCAGCTACCTGTTCCGAAAATAAGATCCGCGCTCATTGACCTTCCACAATCCGGCCAAGTTCTAAAACGAGAATCTGGAGCAACAGAAGCAGCATCCCATGCTGATGGGAATAGCATGATGCCCGCGCAAGGAGAACAATCATGAAAATAGGATTTATAGGTTTGGGAAGTATGGGATCGGGCATGGCCCGCAACCTCATCAAAGCGGGACATACGCTGACAGTCTACAACCGGACAAAAAGCAGGGTTGAGGCGTTGCGGGATGCAGGCGCGAAAGTTGCCGGCACACCAGCCGAAGCGGCCTCCAGCGCGGATGCCGTAATCACCATGCTGGCGGATGACAACGCGGTCGAAGCTGTCATTTCGGGGGCTGAGGGCATTCTGCAGGCGCTTCCTCAGGGGGCTGTCCATATTGGAATGAGCACCATCAGCGTTGCGCTGTCGCGCCGGCTGGCTGAAGCACATCAGGGAAAGAAGCAGGGTTATCTTGCTGCGCCGGTATTCGGGCGGCCGGATGCCGCCGCCGGCGCTAAGCTGTTCATCGTCGCTGCCGGCCACGCGGAACAGATCGAGCGTCATCAGGGTCTTTTCGACGCCATGGGGCAGAAGACCTTCATTGCCGGCCAGGAAGCATATATGGCGAATGTGGTGAAGCTTGCGGGCAATTTCCTGCTGACCACGGTAATTGAAGGCCTGGCTGAAACCTTCGCACTCGCCCGCAAATTCAAGCTCGATCCAAGCCAGGTCCTCGACATCCTGACCGGATCGCTGTTTCCTGCCCCCGTCTATAAGAATTATGGCGCCATGATCGCCACGGAGAAGTTTGAACCTGTCGGCTTCAAACTACGGCTGGGCGCGAAAGATAACCGGCTTCTGCTGGCCGCGGCGGAAGAGGCCGCAGTACCCATGCCCATGGCCAGTCTGGTACGCGATCATTTTCTTGCAGCCACAGCTCAAGGGATGAGTGACACCGATTGGGCCGCAGTGGCGCGGATTGTCTACCAGAATGCCGGCATTTGATAATGCCCCGGCAGGACGTACGCGGTCCGGCAGATAACCGAGGATGAGCGTCGAGTCACCGGTGGATTGCTCACAATAGCACTTTCCCTGGCCTGAAAACGAATTTGCACTCGTCCTCAGTTTGCAAATTAAGAGGAGCTACTTATGACGCCCCTTCCAGTGAGCGGAATGGTCAACATACCCAGCAATCATACTGTGAAGGAGACAGTTCAGAAGCTCAAGGGAATTCTGCAAGCCAAGGGAGTTGCCCTTTTCTCGCTCATCGACCACAGTGGAGAAGCCGAAAAAGTGGGAATAAAAATGCACCCCACCAAGCTCCTGATTTTCGGCAATCCGAAAGCCGGCACTCGATTGATGCTGGCAGCGCCCAGTAGCGCCATAGACCTCCCGCTTAAGATGAATAAATGGCCCAGAAGACGCTATCCCTTTCCGGACGCGACTTGATGCGATAATAGGCGCCGGGAACTTCCTACTGATGGCGCGTCTTAAAAGTATAAAGCTGTTACATGAGCGGGTAACTCGCTGGGATGAGTATCCATTCAGCATACCTTCTATTGCGTCCCTTCAGGCTCTTGAGCTTACGAGCTCGGTTTGCTTCTTTGTCGGCGAAAACGGGACTGGGAAATCCACGCTTTTGGAGGCTATTGCTGCTCACTACGGCTTTGGGCGAGAAGGGGGCAACCGGAATTTTGTTTTTGAAACAACTTCAAGCGTGCGTTCCATTGATCCGCTCATGAAAGCATTGCGACTGGCGTTCACGACTAGAACAGGGGCCGGCTTCTATTTAAGGGCCGAGAGCTTTTTCAACGTGGCGAGCTATGTAGACGCCGTGGGTGGATCAAAAAGCTCTGGCGGTAAAAGTCTCCATGCTCAATCGCACGGCGAGTCTTTCATCTCATTGCTGCAACACCGTTTCACGCGCTCCGGCTTCTATGTCATGGATGAACCGGAAGCTGCGCTGTCTCCCCAACGCCAGCTAAGTTTTCTCGTTTTGCTGCACGATTTATTGGGCAAGAAAAACCGGAATATTCAATTTCTCATCGCTACTCATTCACCGATTCTGCTTGCATACCCTGGCGCGCAGATTTTCTCGTTTGACGGCGGACGCATTCACGAGATCGGCTACAGAGAAAGCCCGCCTTTCCAACTCGTCAGCCGATTTGTGGCAGCTCCAGAGCGATATATGAATGCCTTGTTTGCTGATGAGGGTATACAAGAATAAAGCGGCTAACCTGCTGTGTTAACGCGAGGCCACATGCCATCGAAGACCCTCTTATGCATCTTGATTACTCCAGGTCGGTAGTTAATGTGTGGTAATCTGTCGCGTATCGGTTGATCTCCTGTGATATAGTTCGCCAGTACGAAAAGTCAGCCCTGTGCAACTTATGGTGCGAATACTTCTGATGTATACGGCGATGGCGCTGGGGATGGTTGCACAGCAGGCATCCGCGCCGATTCCACAGAAGGACGCCGCAACGCCCGATCAAGCCGGCGCGGCGGCTCCAGTGCAGCAGCCGAACTCATCGCCCGCTGCAGGCCCCACGGCTTCCTCTTCCGAAGCGACTGCCCCGACTGCGCCGCCGATCTATCGCGTGCCTTCCGAGTATGCCTATTTTACGGCGCAAAAGAGAGACATGCCGCCGTATCCCCCGGAAGCCGTACGCAAAAAGATCGCCGGTGACGTAATCCTGGCGGTAAGATACTCGCCCGATGGAAATGTGGAGGCGCTGCAGCGGATCGTTGGGGACCCGATATTGGTGAAGGCTGCCATACAGGCGGTCACGAATTGGAAGTTTCAGCCGGTCAAGGAAAACGGAGAGAAGGCCGGTGGACCTATGTGGGATTCCATTTTCTGGGCCAGACTCAGGTGCTCAGCTTATTTCCTTTCGGAAAATGGGAGGAGAAGCCCTTATCTGCCGAAAATCGGACCGAAGGGGCGACCAGGCCTGAGCGAGTGCGGGTTAGCTCCGAGATCGCTGCCGGTAATCGCCTCAAAGCAACGCAGCCGAGATACCCGGCGTCCGCAAAGCGCCTGCGGCATCAGGGTACGGTTGTGCTTCGCGGAATCATTGATAAACAAGGTCACATCTCATTACTCGAAATAATCAAGGCACCGTACCCGGACTTGGCCATCTCTGCGATTGAGGCGGTAAAATTGTGGGAATTCAAACCTTATACGATTCATGGCGAGCCGGTGGAAGTTGAGACCGCAATCAGTGTGATCTACAACCTAAATAACATGGTTAGGTAACGATGCAGGAAAGATCAGAGCGGAAAACCAGCATTCAGAGCGGACGCTATCGGAACATCCGCACATCGAATTGGAATGGCTCTGGGGCCTGAAATTTGATTTTGGAAAAATCAGGATGAGCGGAATTCAGGAGGATGTTCCACTCTCCACGAATGGCTGCCGAAGGAACAAGCAGGGCCACGGTCTTTCCAGCGTGGGCCCATTCGTCTCCAAAGCGCCGCAAGGATTCGTCCCTTGTCCCATACCAATTCGCGGGCAGAGACTTCGGGTCCAGCCGCTCGATCTCAAGGGCGTCGGGAACCGCACCCTCAATGGATACATAGTCTCCCGGCCGCAAATTCGGTTCCAGATTTACAAAGGTCTCAACTGCGGCAAGGGCCAGGGAGGTTGAGGCATAGACCACGCGCACCCCACGGCTGTTCCACCGGCCACCATAGAGTCGAGCACCCTCTCCACTGGCAGCTTCGGCCGCATAGCGCCGCCGGCATATGCGCCAGAAGCGCATTAGCTGTAGACGCCATAGGCAATGCGGCCCAGGATATCTTCCACCTCGCGAGCGCCGATGTCGGTATCGAGCTGATCGAATGGCCGCTCGCCACCCAACGCGCGGTTCGGTGTGCGAAGCCACTCCGCCGCTTTTTCCTCATCGCCGATCATTTCGACGGCATTCGCATAGACGCGAGCGAGACGGACCGTGCGGTCAGACTCGGCGGCGCTCAGGCGAGAACGCTGGCTCAGGCGGCGAGTGAGCGTGCGCTGGGGGATGCCGAGCTTACGCGACAGGACTGAATTGCCCAAATCAAGGTTCTCAGCAAGCGCGGTTATGGAAGTTGCCGGCAACCCTTTACGGACCAGTTCAGCCAGGTCGTCAGGCTTACTCACGACCTTACCCAGCACTTTTCGGCCGCCCAACAGGTCGGCAATAGTCCTGGTTTTCATATTGGCCTCTTGGCTACTTAGAATACGTCATTTGGCCAAACTAAGCAAGGACCTCGAGACGGGCCCGTCCAGCCACATACACGTTCCCTATGGATGCCTCTGGGCGGTCCAGATTGACTGCTGCCAGATCTCTATAACGAAGACAATTTCTTGAGAAGCTGGGCAGGGTGGATGGGCTTGGGGAGCAACTCGAAGTCATGTCCTTTCGCCCGCGCCTCTTTCAGGATATCCACCGTACCGGCCTGGCCGGAGAACAGCAGGATCCGCGTCAACGGACAAAGTTGCCGAATGATAATCGCGGCATCCACGCCATTCAGTTTTGGCATCACGATGTCCGCAATCACGATCGCGGGACATTCCCGCCCCACGAAATCGATCGCGGCGCGTGCATCGTAAAAGGCGTGGGCCTCATAGCCGCAGCCATTCAAAATCTCCGCCAGGCTGTCCGCGATGTTGGCTTCATCGTCAATCACGACAATCTGTTTTGATTTGCTTTTGTTTTTATGGGACTCCGATTGCAGATCGGGTGGAACAGGAGGAAACCAGCCCTCCGGGGTGAGGAGAAAGGGCAGCGATGAAAACATCATAGGAAATTCAATTCTAATCATTGGATGGCACCCTGTTCACCGGCCCCGCCGGGGGAGAGTGACGGCAAAAAAATACGCATGACCGTCCCTGAGGGCGCGGAATTGCTGCTGCGAAAGCGGATGTGTCCCTGCTTCTTTTCCAATAAATCTTTTGTAATCCACAGGCCCAGTCCGGTTCCCACATCTTTTTTGGTGCTGAAAAACGGAGTGAATATCCTGCGCTTGTGTTCCTCGGACATCCCGCTTCCGGTATCGGCTACAGTGATCCGCACCCCGCATCGCGGATACCGCGAGGCACGCGCCGAGATGATGATCCTGCCGTTTTCCCGGGAAGCGTCAATGGCATTTCCTATCAGGTTGGAAAGGACCTGCTTCAGCTCCCCTTGCAAGGCGACGACGGTCAGGTTCGGCTGGATGCGCTTTTCAACCTTTAACGCTTTATATTTGAACTTGCGTTCGTACAGCGCGACCACATCTTCAATGACTTCAGCGACGCTAAGCGATGCCGGCCGAGAGTTGTCACGATAAAAGCCGAGCGTCTGCTGGGCGATATGAGCGACACGCCCAAGCTCCTGGTCCGCGCAGGTCAGGTAACGCTCGACCTTCTCGGGCAGGCCGGGATGGTGTTTGGCCAGATAAATGAAGTTGGTGACCGCCTCCAGTGGGTTGTTGATCTCATGAGCAACTGTGGCCGCCAGACGTCCCACCGAGGCCAGCCTTTCGCTTACGTGGAGCGCCGCTTCCATTCTCTTTCTCTGTGTGATGTCGCGCACGATTTTGGCCGCGCCGATGATCTTGCCCCGCTGGTCCTTGATCGGCGAGATGGTCAGGGAGACATCGATCCGCTCTCCGTCCTTGCGCACGCGGACCGTCTCAAAATGCTCGATTCGCTCCCCTGCCCTTATCTTTGCCAGGATTCGAGGCTCGTCGCCATGCAGTTCCTGAGGAATGATCGTGGTAATGGGCCGGCCGACAATCTCCTCCGCTTTGTAGCCGAACATTCGCTCGGCGGCCTTGTTCCAACTGGTCACCACGCCATTCAGGTCCTTGCTGACAATCGCATCGTCGGAAGAGGCGACAATGGCCGCCAGCAGGAGCGATGCTTCTTCGATCCGTTTTCTTTCGGTGATGTCGCGGGCGATTTTAGCCGCCCCGATGATCTTTCCCTGACGGTCCTTGACCGGAGAGATGGTCAGGGAGACATGGATACGCTCTCCGTCCTTGCGCACGCGGACCGTCTCGAAATGCTCGATTCGTTCTCCTGCCCTTATCTTTGCCAAGATTCGAGGCTCATCATCCTGCAATTCCGGAGGAATAATCGTAGTGATGGACCGGCCGATAATTTCCTCGGCCTTGTAACCGAATATATGCTCGGCGGCCTGGTTCCAACTGGTCACCACGCCATTCAGGTCCTTGCTGACAATCGCATCGTCGGAAGAGGCGACAATGGCCGCCAACAGGAGAGCAGCCTCTGCTCCATCGTGGTTACGGCCATCCTGCATTTTCATGCGAATTGTGCCCATTTGAGCTTATCGAATCCACGCCACCCTGATTCAAAAGAAGATTCTAAATTATAAAAGCAATTCCCTGAATAGGGTGGTACATGGTTTCGGGCCGATTTTCAGGCCCATTGCGGGCAATTTGACAAATTTTGACAGGACGTTTGTAATCACCTGCGGAAATCTCACGGCCCGATGGACAGGGCCTGAGGGGAAAGCGGTGTCAGCACGTGGCTGAAGGTAAAACAGGGTTTTCCCGAAGAGAGTTTTGCTTCAGGTCCGGAGTCTGGATCACCACACTGGCCACCCCGCGATCGGTCTTTGCGCGGAACTCTCTATTTGCAAGGGCCCAGCCTGAAGAAAACCCGGGAAGGATGAGCCTTTTTACGCCATGTGAACAGGCTCGAATCACCTGCTTTCAATTCTTCCAAAGCAAAGTGCTCATTTGCCTTGCTATCCTAATCTTCATTGCAGTATTACCCGGTTCATCAGTCCTATTCGCGGGCGCGCAATCGAAAAGTGATGAAGTTCCCGTAAAGGCGGTCAATTCAATAGCCTACCGGCTAAAAAAGTGTGGTGCCGCCGAACAAGTTGCCAAGTTCCGCAACCGCTGGGTAAAAGTTGCTTGGGGACCTCCGAGAGACGTAAAAGTCGATGTAGAAAGAACTGCATCCGTCCTGTACCCATATAAGGGCATAATCGAGTTTGAAGTTCCGTATTCCGGTGGTGCACATCACAAGACTGAACAGGAGGCCACTCAAGACCACAATCTTTATCTTATTTTTATTTCTCCTGTTAGGTATGACCTCCGAATATCCCCAGATGGAGATTTCAATGTGGAACGCATGCAGATAAAGAACACCTTGTCCGGCGAGTGGAGCGAATACGACCCGGTGCAACCGGACCGCTTTTGCTGGCTCACTATTCTGAAATAAAAGGCACTGAATCGCATACTGAAATCCATAAAAATTGATTACTAGAGCCCAAGCCGTAGCCTTGGTGGAATATAAGCTTGATAGAACGCGTCTGCTCTTCTTTATTGCCCAAAAGTGGACTAATAATTTGACAAATTCTAACAAGACATTTGTAATCGCCTGCGGAAATCTCACGGCCTAATGGACAGGGCCTGAGGGGAAAGCGGTGTCAGCGCGTGGCTGAAGGTAGAACAGGATTTTCCCGAAGAGAGTTTTGCGTCAGGTCCGGCCTTGGGCTTGCCGTACTGGCAAGCCCCCGGTCATTAGTTGCGCGGAACTCTCTATTTGCAAGGACCCATCTTGAAGAACGCTCGGCGACCGTCGATGTGGCAACCATCGACCGGAAACGCATTCTCACTGCCGCGAACCGTTATCTCCACGATCCTCCGGTCACAGTTACAGCTTTTTCCAGCCCGCGCAGCGCCGGAGGGAAGCATGATTATTTCTCCGAGGGCGATTACTGGTGGCCCGACCCGAAAAATCCCAACGGTCCTTATATCCAGCGCGATGGCATGTCCAACCCGGAGAACTTTACCGCCCACCGCCACGCGCTCATTCGCTTCAGCGTGCAGATGCCCGCATTGACCGCCGCCTGGGTGCTCACCAAAGAAAAGCGCTACGCCGCGCAAGCCGCCAATCATCTGCGCGCGTGGTTTCTCGGTCCCGTTACGCGCATGAATCCCAACCTGCAATATGCGCAGGCAATCAAGGGCCGCACCACGGGACGCGGTACCGGCATTATT
The DNA here is from genome assembly GCA_964439495.1 of uncultured Terriglobales bacterium. Lineage (GTDB taxonomy): Bacteria > Acidobacteriota > Terriglobia > Terriglobales > Acidobacteriaceae > CAYTQA01. The sequence goes on from CAYTQA010000051.1 coordinate 11,122, forward strand.
GATACCCTTCATCTGGTGGAAGTGGCGCGCGCGGTCCCGTTTCTCACTGAATCGAAGGCGCTCTCCGACGCCGAGCGGCAAGAGCTGAAGCAGTGGTTTGCCGATTATCTGACCTGGATGACGACCTCCAAGAATGGCCAGGACGAGCGCGACGCCAAAAATAATCATGGGACCTGCTGGGTCTTGCAGGTGGCGGCATTCGCAAGCTTGGCCGAGAACCAGGAGCTTGCCTCGTATTGCCGCTCGCGATTCAAGACCGTACTCGTGCCCGGCCAGATTGCCCAGAACGGCAGCTTCCCTCTGGAATTGAAACGCACCAAACCGTATAGCTACTGTCTGTTCAATCTGGATGTAATGTCCGGAATATGCCAGGTGCTTTCGAGGGCGAACGACAATCTGTTTACCTATGAACTGCCTGACGGCCGCGGCTTCAGCAAGGCCATCGCATTCATGTTCCCGTTCATCTCCAACAAAGCATCATGGCCCTACCCGCCGGATGTGGAATACTTTAACGATCTGCCGGTGCGGCAGCCAAGCCTGCTCTTCGGCGGCCTGGCGCTCTCCCGTCCGGAATACATTCAATTGTGGCGCACCCTCGACCCTGACCCAACGGTCGAAGAGATCATCAGTAATTACCCAATTCGTCAGCCCCTTTTGTGGGTGACTCCTGGAGCTTAATCATGAAAATTCCGCAGGTCCGTCTTTGTGTATTGCTGGTTTTGTTCTTCATGGCGTTTTCCTCCGCGCGGGCGCAGGCGCCGGCGCAAAAGATTGCCGCAACCCCGCCGATGGGCTGGAATAGCTGGAACCACTTTGCCGGCAGGATCGACGATGCCACGGTGCGCGCCCAGGCCGACGCTATGGCGAGCAATGGCATGAAGGAGGCCGGCTACGTCTATATCAACATCGACGATACCTGGGAGGGAGATCGCGACGCCCAGGGCGTGATCCATACCAACAGCAAGTTTCCTGACATGAAAGCGCTCGCCGATTACGTGCACTCCAAAGGGCTGAAACTGGGGATCTATTCCTCTCCCGGTCCCAAGACCTGCGCGAAATATGAAGGCAGCTACGGCCATGAAGAGCAGGACGCTCAAAGTTATGCGCAGTGGGGCATCGATTACCTGAAGTACGACCTGTGCAGCTTTCGCGACATGATGAAGCAGGCGGGATCGCCCGATGCGGCGCACAAGATGATGCTCGATGCTTACACCAAAATGCATAACGCTCTGCTCAAGACCGGGCGTCCAATCGTCTTCAGCCTTTGCCAGTATGGCGACGACGCGGTGTGGGGCTGGGGCGCTTCCGTAGGCGGAAATCTGTGGCGCACCACCGGCGACATCTCGGACAAATATTCGCGCATGGCGGAGATTGGGTTTGGCCAGGCGGGGCTCTCGAAGTTTGCCGGACCGGGACACTGGAACGATCCCGACATGCTGGAGGTCGGCAATGGCGGGATGAAGCCGGATGAGTATCGCACCCATATGGCCCTGTGGGCCCTGCTTGCAGCCCCGCTGCTGGCCGGCAACGATCTCGCCAATATGACGCCGGAGACCCTTGCCCTGCTGACCAATCGCGAGGTGATCGCTATCGATCAGGACCCCGCCGGAATTCAGGGCGATCGGGTCAGCGCGGAGGGGCCGGTCGAGATATGGGCGCGCCCGCTGGCGGATGGTTCCAAGGCCGTCGGACTCTTCAACCGCCATCCTGGTCCCATGGATATTCATGTTGATTTTCGGCAGCTTGGGTTCGATCGTCCGGCGCATGCTCGCGACATATGGCAAGCGAAGGACCTGGGACAGATGAGTTCATACCAGGCCCGCGTTTCAGGACACGGAGTGGTCCTGTTGCGCATCTCGAAATAGTTTCGCGGGGAGGGTCTTTCAAAGTGAGAGACCCTCTCTTCCTTCCGTTTCCGCTATGTGTCTGGCTGACGCTATTTCAGCATGAGCAGGCGCGCCGAGTGCGGGGCCATCTCCCTGATGGTGAAGAGCCCTTCATGTTCTCCCATCTCCTCGCCCGTCCAGTAATCGGAGATGCGGACGCGTCTGGGCAAGCGGAATGACAGCGTCTCCGGCTTGTCTTCCCAGTTAAAGAAACTGACCATCAGGGCGTTCGGCAGCTTTATGACT
>CAYTQA010000052.1:0-13191 GCA_964439495.1 uncultured Terriglobales bacterium
TCTCCTGCCGGAACTCGGGTTTCCTCAGAACGTCATTGAAGGCGTCAAAGACAAAATCAAAATCACCCTTGAGGCAGGAAAAGCTGATGCGAGTGGTGGCAATGCCCGCTCCCGACTCTACTTTGGCGGCGCGGGCCTCAAGCTGGTCGTCAAGCTGATCGCCGGTTTGGCTCCTGGTGCCGCCGGTACGCCAGACTGCGGCGTAAATATCCGTCAACCCGACCTTTGCGGCAGGCTCGTCCCGGCCGCCACCGCGTACATAGGCAGTGCCGCTGAGCAGAGGCAACTCATGGTCCTCCTGCAGGAAGATGACCATGCCGTTTGGAAGCTGGATCCGCTTCGGCTCCTGAGGATGAAAGGGCGGCAGCGGCGGTGTTTTGATCTGCTGCCAGGGACTCGCAGCCTTGCTGGAGGTCCGGGTCGCGGCCGCCGTTGGGTTAGGCTTATTTTTCCGGGTGGGAGCGATGGACTGCGCCGGGGCGAGAAGGGCGAGCGAAAGAAAAATGCCAAGGACCGCGCGGGAAGTATAGCGAATCATTGGTGCGCCGCCTTTCCCTGGCCGTTGTCCTGCGTGGCGGGCGATGGCTTGGGCGCGTTTTCGATGATGGCCACGGTGCGGTTGGAGTCAATGAAAGTCTTGTTCGCGACCCGCCGGATGTCCGCTTTTGTGACCTTCTCGATCCGGTCCACGCTGCGGAACAACTCGCGCCAATCACCATATCGCGTCTGATAAATCGCTAAACTGCTCGCCAAACCTTCGTTATCCGCCAGTCCACGGATCAGATTGGCCTTGGCGCGGGTCTTTACCATCTGCAACTCCTCATCGCTGACGTCGGAATTTTTTATGCGGTCGATTTCCTGGTGGAAAGCCTGGGCCAGCTCCTGCGGCGAGTGCCCCGGAATGGGAATGGCGTAAAAGGCGAAAAGGTTCGGGTATTTGTTTCCGGGAAAGCCGCTGAAGCCGGCGGCTATGGCCGCAATTTTCTTGTCCCTTACCAGAGAGCGGTAGAGGCGCGAGGTGCGCCCTTCGGAGAGGAGGTCCGAAATGGCATCGTAGACCGCGTCATCCGGATCGCGATAATCGGGGCGGTGGTACCCTTCCAGATAGAGTGGCTGCGAGTTCTCCCGCAGGAGCACGTTGCGCTCGTCAAATTGCTTCGGCTCCCTGGTGGTCAACGGCTCCGGCTTCGGCGCGGGAGGGATTCTGCCAAAGTACTTTTCAACGATGGGGAAGACCTGCTCCGGCTTGAGGTCGCCCACCAGGGCGATCACGGTATTCGAGGGGACGTAGTACTGGTGATAAAAGCGAATGGCCTCGGTTGCCGTGAGGTGACTGACGTCAGAGGGCCATCCCACCCCCGAACGCTGATAAGGATGGGCCACATAGGCGGCGGCCAGAAATTGCTCGACCATGCGTCCGATAGGGTTGCTGTCAATGCGCATGCGGCGCTCTTCATAGACAACATCGCGCTCTTTATAAAATTCGCGCATGACCGGATCGCGGAAGCGCTCCGATTCAAGATAGGCCCATAGCTCCAGCCGGTTTACCGGCATGGAATAAAAATAGCTGGTGTCATCCATGGAGGTGGAGGCATTCAGCCCAACTCCGCCCTCGCGCTCCACAATCTCGCCAAACTGGTTCTTAATAACGTACTGGTCCGCATCTTTCACCGCCGCATCAAAGGCGGCCTTCAACTGCTCGACCTTTTTGGGATCGCGCCCGAACTCTTTGCGGTCCTCGCGATCGTATGCAGCATAGGCCTGCTCCACTTTTTCAAGCGCGACCTTTTCCCTGGCATAGTTGGTGGTTCCAATCGTCTCCGTGCCCTTGAAGGCCATATGCTCAAACATATGGGCCAATCCGGTTTCGCCGGTGGGGTCCTGCGACGAACCCGCATCCACAAGAGTGTAAAAAGAGAAGACCGGGGCCTCGGGGCGCTCGCACACCACCACCGTTAAACCGTTATTCAGGACCCTCACGGTAGTACGTTTTGCGAATGAAGCCAGGTCCTGGGCGTGGCTGCTGCCTGCAAACGACAAGCACAGGGCAGCAGTAAGAAGAAGAGAGCAGACCGACCGGCGCATCATGCCTCCTGAAGGATCGAATCTTAAACCGCGATTCAATGATTCGGAAATGCCGCTGTCAAATGCCAGCGACCGTATTGGGATAGTTTACGGAAAAATCACGAGAATGGTTTCGTAGCTAGACCTCGAAAAGACGGTATGGAGTACCCGGGTTGCGGGCCATCAACAATCCCAACGCAACATTATAGACGGGGATTCCACCCACGGTTTTTCCTTCGAGGGTCCCATGGTGGGCATGGCCGTGAAGCGCCAGAACGGCCTGATGGCGGTCAATGACTTCAGCCAGCCGGCTGCTGCCCAGATAAGGAAATATCTCAACCGGTTCGCCCCGCACCGTATCCACGATGGGGGAGTAATGCGTCACCACAATCCGTTTTTCGGTGCGCAGCATGGAGAGGGCGCGTTCGAGTTTCAGAGTCTCATCGATGGCCGCCTGAACGAAACTCTTCACTTCCGGCTCTCCGAAGGCGGTAAGCACGCCGCGTCCGAAGCCGCCGAGAAAACCCTTGGCCCCGGCAAAGCCCACTCCATCCCGTTCATATCCGCTGCCATCGAGGACTTTAATGCCCTCGGCGGCCATGAGCCGCATCAGCTCGTCGGACTGGCCGCTCTCATAATCGTGGTTCCCCAGCACCGCCACGATGGGTATGCGAAGCCGGAGCAGCGCGTTGAGGACGGAGGTCATCTCTTCCGGTTTGCCATAGTTGGTGATGTCCCCGGCTATGACCAGCACATCCGCCTCATCGCGCACGCGAGACATAGGCTCGCGAATGCGGTCGTACATCTGAGGGGAGAAGTGGAGATCGGCGACTGCTGCAATTCTCATAGGCTTACAGGAGCGGACAAAATGGGTTCAGGCCGCACTTTCGTTCTTGAATGCGGGCGCGCACGGTTCAGGGGCCTCTTCCCTGGTGTTGGAGCGATAATCCTCAATCACGTTCTGAAGCCCCCATTCCTTCACATCGATGGCGAACATGTTTTCATCGATCAGGCTGCCACGGAAGGCTGCATTCGGGTCTGGGTCAAGCACGTCGGCCCTGAATTTCGTGAGCAACTCCTCCCATACCAGTCGCGGCACCGCATTCGACATGGGATAAATATAATGGAAGAGCACCAGCGACCAGAGCAGCATCCCCCAATGGTGGCCAACCAGTTGCAGCAGGCGGTTCCAATCCATGGTGCTCCCGGCGGCATAGACGATGTGCGCCACATCCGCGCCATCGAAGCGCTCGCGCCGCGTAACAAAGATTTTTGAGGCGATCAATTCCTCGGGCGCTAGTACCTTGACGGGAATCGAGAGGACTTCGGTATCGGTTGCCCGGTCAATCCATGATTGGTCCACCCGGATCACGGCATTGCTCATGCCGGTAATCAGGTCAACAAAATACTCCCCGCGCCGCACCTTGGCCAACCATACCGGATCGCAGATATCGCATACGAAGCCACGCTCTCGCAGCAACTGCATCGCATTCGGCACCTGGTCCGGGGCCAAAAAGATGTCGAGGTCCTTGGTGTCCCGCCAGATTCCGGTATGTTCATGCAGGGCAAAGGCCCCGGAGACCACGTAGGGAATGCCGCTCTCGTTCATGAGCAACAGTACCTCCCGAAACAGCACCTCCTGTTCCGGCGCGAACTTGGGGGGCTCGGAGCTACTTACCGGCAATGGCTTGTCGTCAGGCACAGAACCGTTAGATGTCGGGGATTTGATTTACGGTTGTGAATTCGAGCTTAGAATCTCCGCCGTACCTGTTCTTCCGATATCGCAAGACCCGGCACAATTCTTCTTTCCGGAGTGCATTTGCCGCATCCATATATTAGGATGGCGGCGATAGGCGTCAGTTCCCATGCATTGGAATGCCCGGAGGTAAATGGTGGCCAAAGACGAATCGGTGATTGAGATCGAAGGCAGGCATCTGAAGCTTTCCAACCTGCAAAAGGTGCTTTATCCCGCCGCGGGATTCACCAAGGGCCAGGTGATCGACTATTACGTGCGCATTGCCCCGGTCCTGCTGCCGCATCTGAAGGGACGTCCGCTTACTTTGAAGCGGTATCCAAGCGGAGTGGATGGGGAATTCTTTTATGAGAAGAGCTGCCCCAGGCACCGTCCGGAATGGGTAAGCACGGCGCCCATCTGGAGCGAAGGCCGCAACGACTACATCGATTTTTGCCTTGCCCAGGACATTCCAACGCTGGTCTGGGCCGCGAACCTGGCGGACCTTGAGCTTCATACCTCGCTCTCCCGCGCGCAGAAGATTGAGCAGCCAACCATGATGGTCTTCGACCTCGATCCCGGCGAACCCGCTACCATCGTGCAATGCTGCCAGGTCGCCCTCTGGCTGCGTGGGATATTCGAAAAACTGGGTTTGAAGCTTTATCCCAAGACCTCGGGATCCAAAGGGCTGCAAATTTATGTGCCACTCAACACGCCGGTGACCTACGAGCAGACCAAGCCCTTTGCCCATGCCATGGCGCGCCTGCTCGAATCCGAGCATCCCGAGCTGGTGGTTTCCGATATGAAGAAGGCGTTGCGCGTGGGTAAGATTCTCGTGGACTGGAGCCAGAACGATCAGCACAAGACCACGGTCAACGTTTATTCGTTGCGGGCCAAGCAGAGGCCCACGGTTTCCACCCCGGTAACCTGGGAAGAGGTGGAGCAGTGTTTGAAGAAGAACGCTCCCGAGATGTTAGTTTTTGAGTCCCATCAGGTGCTGGAGCGCGTAGCCCGGCTTGGCGACCTGTTTGAGCCGGTGCTCAAGGACAAACAAAAATTGCCGCAGCTTGGCGATCTGGGAGTGGATGCTGGGGAGAAAAAAGCCCGCAGGCGTTCGCCCGCAGCAAAGCCCGAAGGCCAGCAGGTGAGGCATTCAGCGCACACCGAAAGCATAGCTCCCGGGAAAAAGACGGTGTCGTCGGCGCGCCGGCCTGCAAGGTCACGCAAGGCAGGCTAGAAGATTGCCGGGGCAAGCAAGTACCGTCTGAAAGCCAGAAGTTTAGATCCAAAGCGATGGAACCGCCTCAAAAAAGGACAGCGTATGCCGTCCTTTTTTTGTTTTGTGAGAATATTCCAACTCGAACAGAAGCCGGAATTGCGGAATGCGAAGCGGCCCGCTGCCACCTCCGCGTTCGGAGAACTGCATCGATTGCATAATTGCGGGAGCGAATCGATGACGAGGAACCCTTTCAGTCACTAACATTCCGTCTCATCCTTGCTCAAAGCTCGATTATTATTCCCTTTACATTTGTTTTCTGTGTATTGGTTCGTGATATGAAAAAAAGGATTTCTCTTGTTGCGGATCCGGAAAATCGTATATAGTTCCCCCGGCCAGCTTGTAAGCGGCTGATTTTATGAGTATTTGATTTGGTAAACGGCTTGCAAACACCACCTGTATACAGTTGCACAACCAGACCAATGAAGTTTGAGATTCCTCAATCCCTGAAGGAGGAAGTAAATGAAAGCCTCTGAGTTACTTCGAAAGATTTTGCTCGCTGATCTTTCGATTTTTGCCCTCGCGCTCTGTATTTTTGCCATCACCTCATCCCTCTTCACGCCCGTAGCATTTGCTCAGGCGACAATTCAAGGCGGCAGTATTCAGGGAACGGTGACTGATCCTTCTGGCGCGCTTGTCTCGGGAGCCAAGGTCACAATCACGAACAAGGCAACGGGGCAGAAGATTTCATCCACGACCAATGACTCCGGCGTCTACAATTCCGGTCCGCTTACCCCGGGCGACTATACGGTGCGGGTCGAGGCGGGCGGATTCTCAACATCTGAGCTGGCGACCACGGTGACCGTGGGCAATATCACGCCCGGAAACGTGAAGCTTGCTGTGGGCGGCACGAGTCAGGTGGTTGAAGTTGCCGCCAGTGGAGTCACCGTCAATACCGAGCAGCCGACGGTCCAGGGAGTAATTACCGGGGCCCAGCTCGAGAGTCTGCCGTTGAATGGACGAAACTTCATGGAGGCGGCGCAGCTGGAGCCTGGCGTCCAAATTCAGGATGGCGGCAATTTTGATCCCACGAAAATTGGCTTTGTGGGCATCTCGATTGGCGGTCGCCAGGGACGCACGACCCGTATCGAAGTCGATGGTCTGGATATTACTGATGAAACCGTGGGTACAACCACGCAGAACATTCCCTCCAATGCGATCCAGGAGTTCCAGATCAGCCAGTCATCGCTGGATTTCTCAACCGAGTTGACTTCTTCTGGCGCTGTCAACGTCGTTACCAAGACGGGTACCAACACGCCTCACGGAGACGCTTTTTACCTCTTCCGCGATAAAAGGGCCGGGGGGGCGAACTTCCCGGGTGGCCAAGACTTTCCATACCAGCGCAACGATGTGGGCTTCACCCTGGGCGGTCCGGTTATAAAGGACAAGCTCTTCTTTTTTGTGGCGGGAGAGCATGTACTGCAGCACCTTTTTGCGCCGGTTACCTTCTCGCCGCCATTTACCTCACTCAACGGCGGATACCAGTCACCTTTCAAGGAAAAGCAGGTCAGCGGCCGGCTGGACTACAACCTGTTTGGTTCCGCAAAGCTTTTCTATCGCTTTACCTATGACAACAACACCGTAATTGGCAACCTGCTGCCGAATTACTCGGCCTATGCCAACCTGGATAACACCCCTTCCCATGCGGTGGGGCTGGATTTCAATACCGGTAATTTTACGCACAGTGTCCGCTTCGGATACTTGAAGTTTCAGAACCATATTTCGGACGGGGTAAAATTAGCCAATGCGTATGACCCGTTGCCGAATGATCCGGCGGAATACCGCATTACCGGTATCAGTCCACAACTTAGGTTCGGCCCGAACCATCTTGCGCCGCAGGCGACCTTTCAGTCGGACAAGCAGATTAAATATGATGGCAGCCGGATGTTGGGCGCGCATATTTTCCGCTATGGAACCAGCTACAACAGCATCCTTGGCGGAGGATACGCAGCATTCTACGGGTTAGGCCCAGCGATTCGGAGCCGTGCCAGCAAAGCTTCAACTGCCGCCAAAGGACCATTCCCCGGGGGCTCGAGTAATCCCCTGAATTACCCCGTTACCAGTGCATTCCTTGGCAATGGCCAGGGATTCTTCACCGAAAAGCCGGAGTTCGGCTATCCGGCGGGCGGTCAGTTCGACAATCGTTTCCAATGGTATGTGGGCGATACCTGGAAGATAAAACCTAACCTGACAATTACGGCTGGTTTACGCTATAACCGTGACAGCGGCAGGGCGGACAGCGATTTAGGCCCAACTCCCTGCTCGGCGATCGATTTAAAGAACTTTAGTCCCGCGCCACCCTGCACCGGGAACCTGGTCGATAATTTCGGCAATATCCCGGGATTAGGAAACTCGGTACGTCAACCCAATGCGAATTACGGCGGGACCATGGGCTTCTCCTGGGACCCATTTAAGGATGGAAAGACCGCAATCCGCGGCGGCGCTGGCCTTTACTACGAAAACGCGATTTTCAACAACGTGCTGTATGATCGTCCGGTTCGTTTGACCAAGGGGCTTTTCTTTGCCATTGCTCCAGGCAGCGGAAACATGTGCCCGCAAGGCATCGTGCAATTTCCGGGTGGTGTAAACGTGACCACCACGCCGACCGGCAAAAATATAGCCACTCAGATCTGTGGCCAGCCGATCGGCTCAGTCGCGGGTGACATCGTTGCGCTTCAGAATGCATATCAGGCTGCCGTGAAGGCAGCGGGAGCCAGCGTGAATCCCAACTTTGTGGGTGAAACCTTGAATCCGAACGCCGGCGGCAACCTGTTTGCCCCCAATTATCAGACCCCTCGCTCCTACCAGATGAATATCGGTATTCAGCGCCAGGTTTGGAATGGGGCGGTGTTCAGCGCGGATTATGTCCGTAACGTCAGCCTTCACTACCTGCTGGGAATAGACACAAACCACGTCGGAGATGTGCGCTATCTGAATAAGACGGCAGCGATTAACGCGATCACCGCCACTACCGGTGGCGTCGGTTGCGCGGGCGGTGCGAGTGCGGCCGCTATCAATTGCGCCATCGCAGCGGGTGCCACTATCGATGACTTCGCCAACAATGGCTTGGACTCAGGTGTCACCTATTTGGGAGGTGCGCCGATAGAAGCTTATGGCGCAACTCCTGATCAAGGAGCCGCATTCGCCGGCATCAATCCCTGGTATGGCCAGAATACGATGCTGTTCCCCGCGGGTCGCTCGGTCTATAACGGCCTGTTAATCTCGCTGCGGCAGCAAATGACTAAACTTGTACCGTTTGTGCCCGGCGCCAGCTTCCAGATCTCCTACGCCCTGTCCCGCTTCAACTCGATGGCCGGAGACCAGGATTTTATTAACAACACCTACGACTTCGCCAACCCCACACGTTATTCGGGGCCGGCATCGTTCGACCGCACTCACCAATTCTCCTTTGGGACGGTCTTTACCTTCCCCAAGGGATTGGAACTTAGCTTTATCGGCCACTTCAACTCTCCATTACCGAGCACTCTGACTTTGGAAGATCAAAGTCGCGCGGGAGAAGTCTTCCGCACGGATGTCACCGGAGATGGCACTACCGGAGACATTCTGCCGGGCCAGAACATCGGGACTTTCATGCGCGGAGTCTCCCCGAGCAATCTAAACCAGGTCATCAATAGCTATAACAGCACGCAGGCTGGTACGATCACGCCCGCAGGGCAGGCGCTGATCAGTGCAGGCTTGTTTACCCAGGCACAGTTGATAGCGCTGGGCGCCGTGAAGGACAAAGTGGCGCTTGCTCCCACGGGCGCCGTTGGCAATGATTGGCTGCGGGTTTTAGATGCCAAAGTCTCGTTTCCGATTAAAATTCGGGAACGGGTAACGATTGACCCATCGTTCGGTGTTTACAATCTGTTGAATTTTGCTAACTTTTCTATTTCACCCGCCAATGTGCTCAGTGGCGTGCTCAGTGGCTCTCCGGGTTCGGCGAATGGCACGACATACAATCAACTGGGGAACCGTGCTGGATTGGGTAGCGGTGTATTCCAGCTAGGCTCGCCAAGGCAAATGGAATTTGGGTTGAGGATCGTTTTCTAAACCTAAACTTATAATGAGCCGCCAGTGAGAGCTGGCGGCTTTTTTGTGCGCTCAATAAACGTTTTGTTTTAAATACTTCCAGAATGAACATTCTCTGATAAAGCCATACAATCGACAGAGATGAACCAGATTTATATCGGGACCTCCGGGTGGGCATACACGAGCTGGAAACCGGCGTTTTATCCGGAAAAGCTTCCCGCTAAGAAGCTGCTGGATTATTACGCCACGCAGCTCAATGCCGTCGAGGTGAATTACACCTTTCGCGCCACTCCCCAGGCAAAGACCCTGCAGGCCTGGATTGAAGCCACTCCGCCGCACTTCCGCTTCGCCGCAAAGGCCAACCAGCGGCTCACTCACATCAAGCGTCTCAATGTCACAGCCGATGACCTGAAATGGTTTTTCGAGGCATTGCGTCCGCTGGCCGAGACCCGAAGACTCGGGCCGGTCCTTTTTCAGCTTCCACCGAATTTTAAGGCAGACCGTGAACGCCTGGCCGCGTTCCTGAAGCTGCTCCCGCGCGGACAGCAGTATACCTTTGAATTCCGGCATGAGAGCTGGTTTGGGGAGCCGATCTACTCGCTGCTGCGCGAGGAGAATGTAGCTTTATGCATCGCCGAGAGCGACGAGCTCATCACCCAGGAGATGCACACCGCCAATTTTGCCTACTATCGCCTGCGTAAGTCCGATTACAGCGACAGCGACATTGAAACCATCGAGAAGCGGATCAAGGCCGCCGCGGAAGAGCGCGAGGTCTATGCCTTTTTCAAGCATGAGGAGACTCCCGCCGGGGCCCTGCATGCCCTGCGGGTAAGAAAGGCACTGAGTTAGCTTTAAGGAACATCCCGGCGATTAGGGTTGAGCTCTCCGCTCCCGTTTTACATAATCTTCCTGTGCCCTCGACCTCCAACGAAACCCTTTTCAGAGACTTCAAGACCTATCTCGCGGCGGAAAAAGGGCTGGCGCGATTGACGCTGGAGTCCTATTCCCACGACCTGGGACAATTCGCCGGCTTTCTCGAAAAGCGGGACCGTACTTTGCTTCGCGCCGAAAGGGCCGATGTGCTGCATTTCATCGAGGAGTTGAGCAGGAACGAGGTCCAGGGGCGGAGCCGCGCGCGCAAGCTCTCCGCCCTGCGCCATTTCTATAAGTTCCTGCTGCGGGACAAGCGGATCAGGCACGATCCGACCCTGGACATCGAATCGCCGAAACAGTGGAAGATTCTGCCGAAATCCCTCGCCACCGATGAAATTGAGGGGATGATTGCCGGCATCACTCCCAGGGACAATGATCCCCGCTCGCAGGCGCTTGCGCTTCGCGACCGATGCATGCTGGAGGTGCTTTATGCGGCGGGGCTGCGGGTTTCGGAGATCATCGGCCTGCGCACCTCCGACCTGAACCTTGAGGCAGGCTTTGTGATCGTCCGCGGCAAGGGGGACAAGGAGCGCATCGCGCCGCTCGGCCGCTCGGCCCAGCAGGCGCTCGCAAATTATTTTAAAAATGCGCGTCCGTTGCTTGGAGGGGCCAAGGCCTCCTCGCTCCTCTTTGTGGACGCCAGCGGCACCGGACTGACCCGCCAGCGGGTATGGCAAATTGTGAAATCGGCCAGCAGCGCCAGCCAGGGACGGCACGCCTCTCCACATAGCCTGCGTCACAGTTGCGCCACCCATATGGTGGGCAATGGCGCGGACCTGCGGACGGTGCAGACGATTCTGGGGCACGCCGATATCTCCACCACCCAGGTTTATACGCATGTTGCCGGGGAACGCCTTAAGCAGGTCTTTCGCGAGCACCATCCTCGCGGGAAACGGCGGGTCGCGCGGCCATGAGCCCGGGAATTCTCCGCAAAAAGACAGAGAAGATTTCCCCCCTGCCAAAGCTGGTGGAGGATTTCCTGCGCTCGCTCGAAAGTGAGCGCAACTTTTCCCGGCATACGGCGACCGCTTACCGCAAAGACCTGACCAAGTTCGTCGCTTTTCTGGGTAAGTCTCCAGACTGGAAGTCGCTCGATCATCTTAGAATCCGCGCCTTTCTCACCCAGCTTTATGAGCAGGGGCTTGCAAAGGCCTCGATCGCGCGTACCTTGGCGGCGGTCCGCGCCTTTTATAAATGGCTGGGCCGGGAAGGACTCGTGCAGCAGAATCCCGCCGCATTGGTCTCTACCCCTAAATTGCCCAAGACCCTGCCTCGGGTACCCAGCCCGGAAGAGATTATGGGCGTGTTGAATTCAAAGATGCCGGAGACGGCGGCCTTCCCGGAACGGGACCTGGCTATCTTCGAGTTGCTGTATGGCTGCGGCATCCGCAATTCCGAGCTTACCGGTATGCGCCTGGAGGACATTCGTTGGTCCCGGGAAGAGATAAACATCCGCGGGAAAGGGAAAAAAGAGCGCGTTGTTCCTTTGGGGGATGCCGCCGCGGAGGCGGTCCGCAACTATCTGCCAAAACGGAATGAAGTCCTTGCTCGAAATAAAAAATCTTCAGAGTCATTGCTGATCAATCTGCATGGCGGCCCGCTCACATCGCGCAGCGTGGGCCGCATCGTGAAAGCCATCGCCGTTGCCAAAGGATTGTCATCCGATCTCCATCCCCACACCTTGCGCCATGCTTTTGGCACACACATGCTGAGCGAAGGCGCCGACCTGCGGGCCATCCAGGAGCTCCTTGGCCACGCCCGGCTCTCCACCACGCAGCGCTATACGCAACTCTCCGCCAGTCAGGTCCTGGCGGTGTATGACAAGACCCATCCCCGCGCAAAATAGCTGATACTCTCTCGCAATCCAAAGCGGAAGCCATGCTTAGGCTGCCGGAGGGCAGCGCGCCCAATTGCTTTGCATCTTAAGTTCTGGCTACATCAGCTTATCCAGGAGGAATGAATGCAAACTGCAAAAGAATTGTTTATCCACGAACTCACAGACATGCTCGATGCTGAGCAGAAGCTGGTTGAAGCATTGGGCGAGATGGAAGAAGACGATCCACGTCCCGAGCTGCAGAAGGCTTTTGCTGCCCATCGCGAGCAGACGGAAGGTCAGGTCGAGCGCATACAACAGATTTTTCAGGAACTGGGCGAGGAGCCGGAAGAGACCGAGTGCAAGGGAATCAAAGGACTCATCGAAGAGCGCGAATCCTTTAAAGAAGAGGACCCCGTTGAAGACATCCTCGCCGTGTTCGATGTTGGAGCGGCGATCAAGGTGGAAAGCTATGAGATCAACGCCTATACCGGCCTGATTAACCTGGCAACTGAACTAGAGCTGAAGAAGGCGGTAAAGCTGCTCAACCAAAATCTGAGGGAAGAGCAGCAGACGCTCAAGAAAATGCAGGGCTTTCAAAAGAAGATAAAGCCGGAGCAGCTCGGAAATGAAGAAGCGGAAGAGATGGGCGAGGAAGAGCAGGGTACATCCCGGCAACGCCGCTCCACTCAGGCCGCAAGCGGGAAGGGCCAGAGGTCCCAGAAGGGACGTTCGCGTCGCGCAGCCTAATCTCCAACTCGAAATCCAACTCACGACCCCGGCCTGCTCCGGGGTCTTTATTATTCCCTTTTCCCAAGCCCAATCGCTTTGCGACCAGTGGAACCCGCCAGCATCCAATATGTTAGCCTTATAGGAAGGCCTGCTCTGCTCTTCGAGACGGAATGAGCTATAGTTTGTCAGGCCAAACTGCTCAGAAGGAAACTGGTTTTGCTCAACGGCGTTTTATCGAAGGTCTTTGGAACAAAAAATGAGCGCGAGGTAAAGCGCCTGCTGCCCCGAGTACAGCGCATCAATGCGCTCGAGGCGGAGATCCAGAAGCTCAGCGATGAGCAACTGCGGGCCAAAACGCAGGAGTTCCGTGCCCGCATCCAGCAGAAAATGGCGGAAGCCCAGCCCGCTGAACCATCCCAGGAAGAGACCTCCAAGCCGAAGCGCGATCCCATCCTTGAAGCCGCTTTGGACGAGGTGCTGGAAGAGGCCTTCGCGGTAGTGCGCGAGGCCGGACGCCGGGTCGTCAATATGCGGCATTTCGATGTGCAGCTTATCGGCGGCATGGTGCTGCATCACGGCAAGATCTCGGAGATGAGGACCGGCGAAGGC
>CAYTQA010000053.1:0-10687 GCA_964439495.1 uncultured Terriglobales bacterium
ATGCGACTTGTATCGTTTGAAGTGCCATCGATCATGGGGCCGCGGATCCGAATCGGCGCGCTCGACGCCGATGGTCTAATCGTCGATCTAGCGGCCGCGCATCGCCTCCAGCTGATCAACGAAGGCGTCGCGATGGAGGCGGCCATGCGCATCAGCAGCGCGTTGCTGCCGTGCGACATGGTGGGCCAGATCGAAGGTGGCGCGAGATCGCTCGACGCGGCACGCGAGGCCATGAGTTGGGTGGCCAGGCATGCGGCAGCGCTGAGGGATGTCGTGGTAAACGGTGCACACATGCTGGCTCCCATTCCGCATCCGCCGATGCTGCGCGATTTCATGGGTTTCGAGCAGCACCTGCGCAACATATACCCTAAGCTCGGTCGCGATATTCCGCCGGAGTGGTACAACCTGCCGGTTTATTACAAAGGCAATCCCGGTAGCATTGCCACGAACGGGGATGCGATTCCGATCCCCTCGTATGGAGAAGAACTCGATATCGAGTTCGAACTTGCATTCGTGATTGGGCGTGGCGGCAGCAATATTCCCGCTGATCGCGCGCGCGAGCACATTTTCGGCTACATGATTTACAACGACCTGAGCGAGCGCAGGATTCAAGCGCGCGAGATGTCGGTCGGGCTCGGGCCGGCGAAGGGGAAGGATTTTTGCGGCGGACACGTGTTGGGCCCGACACTGGTCACTGCCGACGAAATTCCCGACATCTACGATCTCAAGATGACCGCGCGAGTGAACGGCGAAGTGTGGTGCGAGACGAATTCGAACACGATCCATTGGAGTTTGAGCAGATGATCGCGCACGTCTCGATGGATGAGGTGCTGCGGCCCGGCGAAGTGTTCGGCTCGGGCACGGTGGGCGACGGTTCGGGCATGGAGCGCGGCACGATGCTGAAACGCGGCGATATTGTGGAGTTCGAGGTAGAGGGTTTGGGTATTCTGCAGAACACCATTGCCTAGGCAAAAGAGTCGGAAGGGAGCATGACGCGTGGCTGTTTCTACAATCAATCCGTCCACGGATGAAGTTATAGGGACCTTCGAAGAGCTGACGGGCGCGCAGGTTGAGGAGAAGCTTCAGCGGGCGGCCGAGGCGTTTTTTCAATTTCGGCATAGGTCCTTTGAGGCGAGGGCTGCGGCGATGTACCGGGCTGCGGATATTGTGACGGCGGAAGCGGACGCGTTTGGCCACGTGATGACCCTGGAGATGGGCAAACTCGCGAGGGCGGGACGCGACGAAGCATTCAAATGCGCATGGGGCTGCCGCTACTACGCCGAACACGCTGCTACGCTGCTCGCGGATGCGCCGGTATCGACCAACGCCGCCGCAAGCTTCGTGAGATATCAGCCGCTAGGCGCCATCCTCGCGGTGATGCCATGGAATTTCCCCTTCTGGCAGGTCTTCCGCCTTGCCGCGCCAGCCTTGATGGCGGGCAACGTCGTGCTGTTGAAGCATGCGTCGAATGTGCCGCAATGCGCGTTGCTGATCGAGGATATCTTCAGGCGCGCCGGGTTCCCCGAGGGCGTCTTCCAAACTCTGCTGATCGAAGTCTCGCAGTTGCCGTCCGTGCTCGACGATCCCCGCGTCGCGGCGGTGTCGCTGACGGGTAGCGAAAACGGCGGGAAGGTCAGTGGCCGCCAATGCCGGCCGGCAGCTGAAGAAGGCCGTGCTGGAACTCGGCGGCAGCGATCCCTTCATTGTCATGCCAAGCGCGGATCTCGATGCCGCGGTTGAAATCGGCGTCAAAGCCCGCATCCAGAACAACGGACAATCTTGCATCGCCGCCAAGCGTTTCATCGTCGCCGAGCCGATCGCGGACAAGTTCATGTAAGCTTTCACGCAACGGATGCAAGCGCTACGCGTCGGCGATCCCCGAGATGAATGCACCGAGCTGGGCCCGCTCGCGCGTAAGAGCGTGATGACGGACCTGCATGATCAGGTGCAGCAATCCGTGGCTGCGGGCGCGCGTGTGTTGACCGGCGGCGCGCCACTCGATCGGCCTGGGTGTTATATTCGGGAACGCGGATTGAGACGTCGCATACTGGCGGTTGTCGAGAAGGGATTTCAACGCCGGCAAATTGCGACATAGTCAGAAAGCAACTTGCTTGGTCGCCGCACGTACGGACGTATTTACCGAGGGAGAAATGAACAGAAGGACCTTTAACAAGTTTCTCGGAATCGGAACTCTGAGTTCGCTTTTGCCGGCATGTCGCGCAGAACAGATCGGTGCCGCTCATTCATCGCGTCTGGGAGCTTCCTCTGTAGTTGCGAAACCCAATAGTACTGCTCAGATCCCCGCCCGAACAGTGGAATGGCCATCCCGCACGTTTCGACGTCTCCTGGTGGACACGCACGTGCCAGATTGGGATGACTTGCTCACTGATTTTGATGCAGCAGAATATGTAAACACGATCGCGAGCGCCGGGTTCCAGTCAGTGATGCAGTATGCCAAGTCCCACGTTGGACTATGCTTGTGGAAAACAAAGTTGGGCCAGATGCACAAAGGAATGCGGGGCCGGGATTACTTCGGCGAGGTCATGGAACAATGCCGCCGGCATGGCCTTCATCGTGTCGCATACTACAGCCTGATATTTGATGACTGGGCTTACGAGACTCACCCGGATTGGAGGATTCTTCCGGAAAACGGCTACGACGCACAGCTTTATAGCCGAACCGGGACTCTATGCGTCAACTCTCCGTATCGCGAGCATACGTTGGCTTGCCTGCGGGAGCTAGTTGGTAACTATGATTTTGACGGCATTTTCCTGGACATGACGTTTTGGCCGGCGGTTTGCTACTGTCCGCATTGCAGCGTCCGGTTTTGGAAAGAAGAAGGTAACGAACTTCCGCGAAACGTGGATTGGACGGATCGAACGTGGCGGGCTTTCCAGAAAGCACGAGAACGCTGGATGCGGGAATTTGCCCTTCAGGTCACCCAGACAATCAAGCAAACTCGTCCTATCACCGTCTATCATCAATTCAGTACGGTCTTCTTGCCTTGGCAGTTTGGTGTCTCAATTGAGCAAAATGAGGCCTCCGATCTCTGCGGAGGGGACTTTTATGGAGGCGCAACTCAGTTTTCCCTGGTTTGTAAGACGTACTACGGTCTAACCCGTACACGCCCATTCGAATTCATGACCTCTCGGACAATTGGGTTGGGTGATTTCGAGACCACGAAAGCCTTCGGGCAATTACTACTTGAGTCATCAGTTCCGACCGTACATTCGGCCGCATGCCTGCTTATTGATGCCATAAAACCGAAGGGCACGCTGAACAGGTATGCATACGAATTCCTTTCACAGGTCAATGCTCAACATGATCCATACGAGCAGTTCTTGGGCGGGGACTTGGAATCTGACGTAGCCATCTACTACGACAAGTCTTCCATGTATGATCCATCGGTCAACAAAGTAGCCGCAGCGGTGGCTGGCCCTACGTTTGCGGCAGGAGGCCCCCCACATCGCGGGCTGGCCGCGCCGACGGCTGCGCAAATGAAGCTACCTCACATGGATGCAGTCGTGGGCGCAGCGCGCATTCTGAGAGAAGCACATATGCCTTTTGGTGTCGTTACGAACGCCACCCTCGATCAGTTGCCGCGTTTTCGCGCCGTGATCGTTCCAAATGTCTTGGAAATGACGGAAGGTCAGGCGCAGCAGTTTCGCGAGTTCGTTCAGGACGGAGGAGTTCTGTATGCAAGCGGTCCATCTTCATTGCTCGTCATGGATCAGCCAACCCCCCGGTTCCTGCTAGAAGATGTGCTGGGCGTTCGTTATATCGACCGTGTGGACACATCGATGACCTATCTCTCCCCCTCGAATTCCGAAATACTGAAGCTCATTTGGCCACAAGAGAGTCTCGGATTTGCAGGACCTATGGTCAAAGTTGCCGCGCGACCCGGCGCCCAGGTCCTAGCCACAATAACTCTACCATTCGTAAATCCCGAAGAAGGCTTCACCATAGGCACACACTTCGCTCAAATCTGGAGCAATCCACCATCGTCCACCGCGGGTAAGGATCCCGGTATTGTGGTTAACACTTTTGGCAAGGGGAAAGCCATCTGGGTAGCAGCTCCTATTGAAACACTTGCGGCCCCAACATCCACAAATGTGGTTCGGCACCTACTCCAGAACGCTCTGACCGGACCATACAAGTTCGAAGCTGATGCCGATCAGGCAGTCGAAATCACTGTCTTTCACCAGAAGGAGAGCCGGCGCTTGCTCGTTGGACTCCTCAATATGCAGGAGGAGGTTCCGGCCATCCCCGTGGATGCAACGGTCCGCGTTCAAGTTCCCGCCGCCGTTAAACCAAAACGGGTGCTTCGATTACCGGAACAGGAGGAGATCGCATTCAGGAAGGTCGGACCATACGTTCAGTTCCATATTTCCCCTTTCGATGTTCTCGCGATGGCGCTGGTAGAGTATGACTGAAAGCTGATGCGATGCGCTCTGCGCCTCACTTCCCGGAGTTATGAACAACGCAGCGCTTGCTTCACAACGAGTTTGAATGAACAGGAGGATCGTCCGATGGGCAAAATCAATTGGAGTCGCGTGTTTCTCGGTGGGTTAATAACCGGTGGGCTTATGGATCTTGGCGAGTTTACGACACATCACATTTTCCTTCAGCAGGCTTGGCAGGAAACCATGAAAGGCCTGGGAAAGTCGGTCGATACAGGATGGGGTTTTGTTCTAAATCTCCTGCTGAGCTTTCTAATTGGGATTTCTGCGATCTGGTTGTACGCTGCGATCCGCCCCCGTTACGGCAGTGGGCCACTAACGGCACTCCGTGCAGGCTTTGCAATGTGGATCTTTATCTACCTGCAAGTCGCGATCGGCTACTATGCAGTGAAACTTTTTCCAACTTTTCTCATAGTCGTCGCCACTCTCGTTGGGCTCGTAGAGATGCTGCTTGGAACGCTTCTCGGGGCATGGAGCTACAAGGAGAAAACTCGATTCGAGTCGGAAGGAGCAGTGGGTTCATTGGAGATCACTTAAAGGAATGTAGTACATGTACGAACAACAGCCGCGGTCTGGGCTGTCCTCCCGTATCGTTCGCGCTGCGCGATGTTCCGTAAACAATCAGGTTACCGCATATATCGATACACTGCTGTAGGCTTCTTGCCATTCCCGCACGTTGACACCTTCATCCCGATTGGAGCATCCCCTTGGCTGCCTGGGCGAACGGCGAATCAAAAATGGCAGTTCAATCGCAACTATCAGTCACAAGCTGGTGTGGGCGCCTTGGCAATCGACTAGGCTTTGAGCGGGCCATGATGCTCAAGCGCGCCGTAGAGCAGAATCCCGGCTGTGACGGAATTCTCTTGGCGGCCACGGGCCCTTTACTTAGGACCAGATACAACGCGAGTGCTACTCAATACGCTTACCGCCATCGATCCGCCAGGCCAAATTCATTGGCCGACTCGGCGAGAAGAAAGGCTCCACGCGATTCGGTGGTCATGCCGCTATCTCAACGATTGCAGCCGGGCCGAGCTAATCATTTCAAGACGGGCAGAGGCCCATATCCTATTTCTTTGGTGAGGTGAAAGGCTGTTTTCGGACAATGCCCTTGCCGTCCTCAATGGTAACCATCTGGCCTGCTGCTACCGAACCGATGTTCTCTACTTTCCCATCCAACCAGCGGATCGAGACGTCTGCCGTGCTGGCGTGGCCCAGACCAAAGTGCAAGCGAAAATCGTTTTGTGAGATGAATGAACCGCCGCTGCGCACTTCGTCAATTTGCTTGTGGCCACCTGCAGCAACCGTGACACGTGCGCCGATTGCATCTCGCCCGGCTGTGATAGCGCGAATGGTCAGCGAATTACCGCTGCTCGCAAAATTCTTCAGCAATGAGGGGGGCTCACCCATATTGACGATGACGATCTCTTCATTGCCATCATTGTCCAGATCGCCGATGGCCAAACCGCGCGAAGAGTGGGCAGCCGAGATACCCGGTCCGGCTTGCGACGACAAATCAAAGAACTGACCGTCGCCACGGTTCCAGTAGAGAAGTCGCGGCTGCTTGTACTTTTCAGCGGTGTGGCCGGTATCCACTTCCGGATAGACATGGCCATTCGCTACGATTAGGTCCTTCCAGCCGTCATTGTCGAAGTCGAGAAATGCGGTCCCCCATCCCAGGAATTTCGTGTTCACTGCCAGGCCCGAACCTATAGTATCGTCGTCGAAATTATTTCCGCCCCGGTTCTTGTACATGGTGTGGGTGTCGTCGGCAAAGTTTGTTTTGAAAATATCGAGTAACCCATCACCGTCGAAATCGGCGGCAGCTGCGCCCATACCGGCTTGTTCGCGCCCATCTTCGTTGTATGCAAGCCCGGCGCGGACCCCGATCTCTTCAAACAGTTTTCCGCCCACATTGTGGTAGTACAAACTCGCGGTCGAATCACATGCCACAAAGATGTCCGGCCAGCCGTCATTATCGAAATCGCCGGTTAGAGCTGTGAAGCCGTAGTAGGTCTTAGGACCTGAAATGTGTACCTGATCGGAGACGTCTGTGAAGTGTCCGTGTCCATCATTTTGATAAAACGACAGCGTTTCCGGAGGCAAACCGCGTGGACCGCACATGACCGGTCTTCCTTTCCACTGACATTCGCTGGTTTCCCCCGGATGTGGGGTGTGGGCTATATCGAAATCAATGTAGTGGACGACTACGAGGTCCAGGAATCCATCACGGTTAAAATCGATGAACGCACAACCGGTGCTCCACCGCGGCTTTGGCGAAAGCAGTCCCCGTCCTTTGGTTTCGTCTCTGAAGGTACCGTTTCCCATATTTCGATAGAAAATGTTCTGCCCCCACTGGGTGATGAACAAGTCGGGATATCCATGGTTATCGACGTCTCCGACGCACACCCCTTGTCCCCACCCGGTTTGACTGATTCCGGCCTTCTTCGTGACGTCCTCAAACTTAAGTCCACCGAGATTGTGATAAAGAAAGGGGCTTGGCTGCGCAGCGCCTCTGTCCAGTCGTCCGGCGTTGACTAGAAAAACATCCGGAAGGCCATCGTTGTCGTAGTCGAAGATTGCCACCCCGTTGCCCGTGGTTTCCACAATGTATTGTTTCGAAGTCTCTGATCCAGAGACATTCACACCAACGAGGCCGGCCTGAGCTGCGATATCCCGGTAATCCACCACCGGCGGTTTCATGCCGATTGGAAGAGGGCGTGCGGGAACTGCGGTGCCTCCAGTGGCAACGCCTTGCGCGTATGCCAGAGGAACGCTGCTGACGATAGGAAGAATGCAGCTAAAGGAAAAAAGAAGAACAATTTTACTTGCAGTTACTTTACGCAGTCGCCGGGTCCCCCCGAACATATTTCTTAGATTATAACACTCGAATCGAAAGCCTCCACTCTGATACGATGGCGCGAGAGCCGAATGAAATGAATGGCTTTGCCAAAGCGTCCGGCTGGGCACAAATAATTCTTTGTTCTTGGCTTCTACCCGCGCTGAGTGCAGCTGTGCTTGCCCGAGTGCCTGATGCCTGCAAAGGACCGGAGGAGCTGGAGCGAGTGCTTAGAACGCACCCCTCGGCAGGCGCGTACGACGCGTTAGGTGCCTACTTCGGCCAACGGCAAGAATTGTCGTGTGCGATTGCGGCGTTTGAAACGGCCGTACACCAGGATCCGAACTCGTGGGAAGCACGCTTTAATCTTTCACTTGCACTTCTCCAGAACCATGAAGCGGCGAAAGCCGCCCGCGAGCTAAGAGTCGCTATGCGTCTCCAGCCCGACAATCCATTGGGGCACATCGCACTCGGCGAGGCGCTCGCTGAATTGGAGCAAAACGACGCCGCATTAGAAGAATTCAAACTCGCTCTGAAAGCAGATCCCAAATCTGTACCTGCCCTGGATGGTCTGGCGAAAGCTTTGATTGCGCAGAAGCGTTACTCAGCTGCTATCGCTTACCTGAAAGACGCCCCTGCTGATCCGACGCTTCAGGATGATCTCGCAGTCGCTTACTCCCGCGACGGCGACTTTGCCGAGGCCGTGAAGTTGTTGACTGAACTGGTGCGACAAGACCCTGCGTCGGCCGACCGGCACGCCAGGCTCGGCATCGCATACACGCGGGAGTCGCGGGTCCGGCAGGCGGCAGATGAATTCCGCGAGGCATTACGGCTAGACCCAGCTAACGATGTCACAAGGATTTCTTATCTGAAGGCATTGATCATTCTGGCTGAGTTTCAAAAGGCTTTACCCGAAATCCAGAGTTACTATCGCCGCAAGCCGCACGACTTTGATGCTCTGTTCCTGATGGGAGTTGTAGACCGTGGCCTCGGGAATTACGCAGCCGCCGAGCCCTTGCTCCGGCAGGCGGTAACCCTTAATCCGAACCATTATGAAGCCCGGTACAACCTGGGTTTCGTTCTTGCCAAGCTGGGCAAGCCGCAGGAAGCACGGGAGCATCTTGAGAAGGCGCTGCAGTTGAATCCGCAATCGAGCGAAGCGCAGTTTCGGCTGGCTGCGGTGCTACGAAGTTTGGGCCAAGAGCAGAAAGCCGAAGAGGAACTGAAAAAGTTTCAAGAAAAAAAACAGGAGAGCGTGAGAGAAAACGTCGCTGGCACGACGGTCAACCAAGCCAACCGATATTTTGAGTCGGGCGACTACCAGCGCGCGGTTGACTATTACCGTCAAGCACTCGCACAAGATCCTGGAAACGCGAAGGCACACTACGATCTGGCCCTTGCGCTTGACCGGCTGGGGAAGACTGCGGAGGAGCGCGAGGCATTAAAAAAGGCGATTGAGCTTGATTCGACGCTTGCTCGCGCACATAACCAGCTGGGTTTCCTCTGCATGCAAGCGGGCCAGGACTCCGAGGCAGAAACAGAACTAAAAGCAGCCGTTGCTTTGGATCCGGGCTACGCAGAGGCGGAAAGCAACCTCGGCGTGTTGTATGGCCAGCAAGGGAAGAACAAAGAAGCGGAAGAACTCTTCCGCCAAGCCACAGAGGATAATCCGCAATACACGCAGGCGTATATCAATCTCGGGCTGGTCCTCGCAGGTGGATCGCGGTTCGGCGACGCGGAGCGGGCAATTCGCAGCGCGCTGCAAATCAGTCCGGAAAATTCTCAAGCGCTTACTGTGCTTGCCATGGTGCTTTCGCGCACCAACAGAACCGACGAGGCCATTACCTACTTCAAGAAGGTCATTGAACGCGAGCCCACGTCTTCCGACGCACACTTGAATCTCGGCATTGCCTATGCCGATGCGTTCAACCTGGATGGCGCTCTGGCGGAATTCTCCGAGGCGCTGAAGTTGAATCCGAATTCTGCGCAAGCGCATTACAACAAAGGTCGCGTCTTGCTTGATTTGCGTCGTTACCCGGAAGCAAAGCCGGAGTTGGGGACTGCAGTGCATCTTGATCCAAGGAATGCCGAGGCGTGGTATCTGCTGGGGTTGATTGAAAAAGCCGCGGGAAATCAAAAGGCAGCCGTTCAGGTACTGCAGAAATCGGCAGAACTGGATCCCAAAAATGCCGATACTCTCTTCGTGCTTGGTCAAGAGCTGCTGCACGTGGGGGATCGCGCCGGCGCCATCGCCGAGTGGCGAAAGGTCATCCAACTCAACCCGGAGCACGGGGAGGCACTGTACAACCTCTCCCGCCAATTGATGCAATCTGATCCTGAGGAAGCCAAACGCATGCAAGCGCGCTTTGAGACACTCCAAGCGCAAAAACAAATTATGGATCGTGCCCAGACGTTGGGAAATTTTGCGCTGGCGTCCGCGGCGGCGCACGACTGGCCGCAGGCAATTTCACAATTAAAAGAGGGAATACAGGTATGCGGTACTTGCAGGGCTCTTGGCCAGCTGCATAAGGATCTTGGACTTATGTATTTGCACTCGGGTGACGCACAGGATGGGCTTCACGAGTTGCTGCAAGCGAAGAAGCTCACGCCCGCCGACCCAGACATTGACAAAGCGATTCGCATCGCGGAGTCCCTTCATAAGTAATGTGGTGTAGAGTATAGGCCATGTTTCGCCGGTTTGGACCTCAGCCGAAAGTGACGCGGAACTTTCGGGAAAGGCGGGAAAATCGATCAGAGCCACAATCTTAAGGGCAAGATTGAAGCCACCGTCCAGACGGTCTGCGTGGCGCAGGAGCTCTATGCCAGAGCGGCCCTTGTGACCATGAGCGCCTGGCCGGTCTTCACGAGGCCTGCTCGCTGGTTGAATCGGAGGGGTGCCTGCGCGCGCGTTCTGGAATGATGTGCGCCCGCTAGTCCGGGAATGGCGAAGAATGCGTGGACTTCCCGAGGACCCTCTTCAGGCATTTCGCGAGAGTGGATATTTGGAACGTATCACGCGCGAACGGCTGGAAAATAATATCCGAGCGGTAGGCTCGTATGCATAGCAGAACTGCCAACCGCTCAGCGGCTCGGGATCGTGTACGCGCCGGAATACGAGAACTCGACGAATCGTTCAGATGAACAGAGTTTCCCAGCTCATTTACCGTAATGGACGCTGTCCAAAATTCCAGAATATTAATTACTTTTACTCTTTTGGCAAATGTCAGATGGTTGAATCGTCTTCTCACAATCCTGTCTGTCCTTTTCCGCTGACTCTTTTACAGGAATAGTCGAAAATCCGAGTTGGCTGAGCTCGATCGCGAGCTGCGAAACAGATTGAAAGTGAATTGCACGCACACCTGTTTCCCGCGCAGCCTTGATATTGATCGCT
>CAYTQA010000053.1:10697-12957 GCA_964439495.1 uncultured Terriglobales bacterium
CTCGATCATCGATAAAGATGGCTTCGTCCTGGTTGACATTCAACCGCTCAAGACAATAGTAAAAGATGGCTGGATCGGGTTTTCCCAGTCCCACCTCGGAGGAGAAGACTTGGCAATCGAACGACCTTAGCCATTCAGCCTCCGCTCTGAGGCGGGCAACGAATTCAGCGTGCATGTTTGAAAGGATTGCCGTTTTGTATCCAGTTGCGCGGAGATAATCCACCCAGGCAATCAAAGGGCGATTGAGGCTGCTCCACATATCCATGTCCCAGCGCCGGAGGTGAGGGAGCATGGCTCCACTAAAATGAACTCCGGCATCGACGCCGAACTGGTACCAATACTCCTCCGGAGTCAGATCGCCCCTGTCGTAGGCTCCGCGATTCTTCTCGTAAAGCTCCCAGAAGGAATCGTGGGCCAGTCCAAAGACACTCGCAATGCGTTCCACCTGGCTGGTTGTGGGTTTGTGACACAACACCAACCCATAGTCCAGGATTACGGCACGAAATCGTATCATCTTAGTCCATCACCTCCGCGAGAAAGAGCACTTAAGTCTGGAGAAAGACCCGTTCCAATTCACGAATGGCGGCATCCGAGATTGGCGTCAATTGGCCGAGGGCCCTGCAATTAATCAACGCCTCCGCCGTTGATTCCAGCACCTCAAGCCGGTCAAAGGCTTCGAGGACATTCATGCCGGTCACCAGGACCCCATCATTTTCGAGGAGAAGGGTCGGCTGGCGTGCCGAAATAGATTGGGCGAAGGCCTCCCTGTCCTCATATTGCAACCCAAAGCCAACGCGACCGACCTGCTGTAAAACGACATAGCTCTCCGGAATGGTGCGAGTGTCCAGCGTCTCGGCGGTGACACTGAATGCAGTCGCATTCACGGGGTATGCGTTAATGATGGCCCCGACGCGCGGATGACACCGGTAGATTGCATCATGGAGTGGCGCCGCCAAGCTGGGCGACTTGCCGGCCTCTGACGCGCCATCCTGAACCAAAACAAGGTCCGCAATATCGATCAGTCCCCGGTCCACCTGATGCGGAGTAATCAAGAAGGAGGAGGGGCTTAATCGCGCAGAGAAGCTGCCTTGAGTACTGATGATAAGACGCTGGCGGTAAGCGCGACGTACGAACTCACACAGTTGGCCCCGGAGTTCCTTTTCGGAGCTCGAAGGCTCCTTTCGCATGAACTCGGGCGGCGATATAAGACAGCGATGAGGTAGTGTAATGCTTCTATCATCCAGATAGCGGACACTCCCGAGCAGTTTTGCTTTCACGATGGTTTTAGCCGTGAATTCCAGCGTCTCGAAGCGCCAAAAGGCCTGCCGAAGATCGCTTCCTCCAGTGACCACACCATGGTTTTCCAGAACCACGCAGTTATATCCCTGAGAGAAGGTCCCAGCTACGCTCTGGCCCAATGCAGCGCTTCCAGGCAACTGATAGCCGGCAAATCCGGCCTCTCCGCAAACCCGCATCGCCTGATGGAAGAGGTAGGTGTTGGGGACCTGCTGAACCAGGCTGAACGCAACCAAAGCTACCGGATGCGCGTGAATGATGGCAGCGATATCCGGTCTTGCACGATAGATATCCAGGTGAAAGGGGAGTTCCGACGAAGGTTTATGCGGTCCTGCTTGCGATCCGCTCGATTGCACAGATACCATGTCCTCCCGCCGCAATCGTCCTTTGTCAAGGCCGGCAGGAGTAATCCAGATATCTCCATTTGGCTCGCGAATGGACAGATTGCCCCCTGAGGTGGTGGTCATCCGGTTCCGATAAATACGTTCTATGGTCTGAAGAATCTCGTCTCGTGGAGGTATGAAAGATAGTGACATATGGCACTCACGCGTTCATTTGCTGCCTTATTGGATAATCAGCCCAGTGCTGATGACCTGCCGCGCGGCAAAAAAGCGCTGCGCAAACGAACAAAAAACAAATCAAAAGTTGAACCTATCGATGTTTTCCTTGCGAAATATGGTGGGCGCGCCAAGAATGATCTCTGTCCCTTTGATCTCGACTTTTCCAAGTCGCCCGGCGTCAAACGCGGCTTGGCCCACGGGGAACGTTCCGCGGGCGAGCGATGCGGGCGCTGCTACCGCTAGATATCCCAGATCTTTCGTATTCCAAAGCACCACGGCCTCGATCTCGCCTTCATGCACGTACGGTTTGCATAAGTTAGGCAATGACAGGCCGACCACCTGCGCGTCTTTTCTGCCGGATTGCTTCACTGCTTCAGCCGCCCCTGGCACGGCGGGTGCAGAGA
>CAYTQA010000054.1:0-5220 GCA_964439495.1 uncultured Terriglobales bacterium
AATGGATATCTGGTCCCGCTCGGCGACCTGCCGAAACGGGTCAACGAACTGGATTCAAGCCGCGAGATCGTCGCCCATTGCCGCTCCGGCGTTCGCAGCGCCAAGGCAGTGGACTTCCTGCGGCAGGCGGGATTCAAGAAGGTCTCAAATCTTGCCGGCGGCGTCCTTGCCTGGGCCGATAAGGTCGATCCTAAAATGCCGAAGTATTAAAAAAGAGTGGGAGCTTCCCTCAACGGAGGCTTCCACTTGTTTCCTGCCTTGCTGCTGGGAGACCTTCATTTATAGCGGGATATTCCCATGCTTTCTCGGAGGATTTTTATCGCGCTTGGTTTGCAGCATCTCCAGGGCATCAATCAATTTCTTGCGGGTCTCGCGCGGAGGAATGACAGCGTCAATATATCCGCGTTCGGCGGCGATATAAGGGCTGGCGAAGCGCTCGCGAAATTCTTCGATCTTGCTGGATCGCTCCCGCTCCAGAATGGCGGTGCGCTCCTCTTCCGTGGCCCCCATCGCCGAGGCTCGCTCCAGCTCGCGCTTATAAACGATATTGACCGCGCCCTCCGGTCCCATGACGGCGATCTCAGCCGTGGGCCAGGCATAGTTCACATCGGTGCGGATGTGCTTTGACGCCATCACGCAATAAGCGCCTCCATAAGCCTTGCGCGTAATGACGGTGATCTTCGGCACCGTCGCCTCGGCAAAGGCATAGAGCAGCTTGGCCCCGTGGCGAATAATGCCTGCGTACTCCTGCTGCGTGCCGGGAAGAAATCCGGGGACATCCTCGAATGTGATCAGCGGGATATTGAAGGCGTCGCAGAAGCGGACAAAGCGCGCTGCCTTCACCGAGGCATTGATGTCGAGCACTCCCGCCAAGTATGCGGGCTGGTTGGCCACAATCCCCACCGGACGCCCATTCAGGCGGGCAAAGCCGATCACGATATTCCTTGCATAGTGCTCCTGCACTTCAAAAAAGTAGCCATCGTCGGCCACGCGGGTGATCACATCTTTTATGTCATAGGGCTGGTTGGATGCGGCGGGCACGATGGAATCGAGCTCGGGATCGGCACGGTCGATCGCATCGGTGCAGGGTCGCCGAGGCGGATCGTCAAGGTTGTTTGAGGGAACAAATCCGATCAGCTCGCGGACCATGGAGAGGCACTCGGCATCGTCATGGGCGACGAAGTGGGCCACGCCGGAGGTTTCATTGTGCGTCATTGCGCCGCCAAGCTGCTCCTTCGTCACCTCTTCATGCGTGACCGTCTTGATTACATCCGGCCCGGTGACGAACATGTAGGAGGTCTTGTCCACCATCAGGGTGAAATCGGTAATCGCCGGGGAATAGACGGCACCTCCGGCGCACGGGCCCATGATGGCTGAGATCTGTGGAATCACACCGCTGCACAAGGTATTGCGCAGAAAAATATCGGCATATCCCGCCAGCGACCTCACTCCCTCCTGAATGCGGGCGCCGCCGGAATCGTTCAGCCCGATCAGGGGCGCGCCCACGCGCGCGGCCATGTCCATGATCTTTACGATCTTGGAGGCATTGGATTCCGAGAGAGAGCCGCCAAATACGGTGAAGTCCTGGGCAAAGACGAAAACCAGACGGCCCTCGATGCGTCCATATCCGGTCACGAACCCATCCCCAAAGATTTTCTGGTCGGCCATGCCGAAATCGGTGCAGCGATGCGTGACCAGCTTGTCGGTCTCTTCAAAGGTCCCTTCATCAAGCAGGAACTCGATGCGTTCGCGCGCCGACATCTTGCCTTCCTTATGCTGGCGCTCGCGCCGCTCTTTTCCGCCGCCGGCCTCCGCTAATGCGTCGCGGCGCTTGAGCTCTTCCAATTTTTGTTCGTAGTTCATGCGAATGGATTATAAGAGTTGCCGGCAAGGGCTGCCAGCAAATCGCAATCGAGAGCTACTGGCCACGACCCAATCCGAAGCTAAATCCGCGCCCAGTGCCCGCTACTCACTTCCCTGAGCGGCACATCCGGATATTTGCGCGCCTCCACCGTGGCCAGCAGGCGTCCACGTTCGGTCCTCAGCGTGGGAATCGCTTCCAGCAAGCCTTGAGTGTAGGCGTGTCGAGGGCCGGTAAAGACCTGTCGCGCGCTCCCCATCTCGACGATCTGCCCGGCGTACATTACCGCGAGCCGGTCCGTCACTTGCGAGACCACTCCCAGGTCATGGGAGATAAACAGCATGGCCAGTTTGAATTTCTCGCGCAGGCCGGCCAGAAGCTCCAATATCTGCGCCTGCACCGTGACGTCGAGCGCGGTCGTGGGTTCATCGGCGATCAGCAATCGCGGACGGTTGACGATGGCCATGGCAATCATTACGCGCTGCCGCTGTCCGCCGGAAAGTTGGTGGGGAAAATCCCGCGCGCGCGTGGCGGCATCGGGAATAGCTACCTCATGCAGGGCCGCGACCGCCTTCTCCCATGCCTCCCGCCGGCCCACACTGTGGTGGGCAAGCACCGCCTCCGCTATCTGATCGCCTACCCTCATCAGCGGATTCAGCGCCGTCATGGGCTCCTGGAAGATCATGCTGAGGCTCGATCCCCGCATGGAGCGCATCTCCGCCGGCGGCAGCTTCAGCAGCTCCCGGCCCTCAAACTCGATGTTGCCGTCAACCCGGGCCTGCGGCACAAGCAGGCGCATGATGGCCAGCGATGTAACCGATTTTCCCGAGCCCGATTCGCCCACCAGTCCCAGGGCCTCGCTGGGCGCGATCTGGAAGTTGACCTCGCGCACCGCCTGCGCAAATCCCGATGCCGTCCGGAACTGGATGCTGAGATTGTTTACATTGAGGAGCGGCGAGGACACCTTTGCATTATAGAGAAGGCGGCAATGGCGGCAATCTCCTTTAAAAGGAATAAGCCCAGCGGATGTACTGGGCCTATTCTCAATCGCAGTTAACGCCTGGATTTCTTCAGGCGGTCTTTCGCGGAGCTTCCACCAGCACCTTGGACATGGCCAGTCCCGGATAGCGTTCGCCGGTGGCCGCCCCGGGTGGAAGCAGTTCGTCAATGGTGCGCAGCTCCTCGGCTGTGAGTTTCACATTGAGCGCCGCGAGGTTCTGCTCAAGGTACGCGACCCGCTTGGTGCCGGGAATCGGGACGATGTCGTTGCCCTGCGCCAGCACCCAGGCAATCGCGAGCTGTGCCGGCGTGCAGCCCTTCCTGGCCGCGAGTTGCTGGATATGTTGAGTCAGCCCAAGATTGCGGTTGAAGTTGTCGCCCTGGAAGCGAGGATGATTGCGGCGTGAGTCCTTTTCCGAGAGTTCCGTGGGAGCGTTAAACGAGCCGGTCAGAAACCCGCGGCCCAGCGGACTATAGGCGACAAAACCGATCCCCAGTTCGCGGCAGACGGGCAGGATGATGCTTTCAAGCTCGCGCGTCCACAACGAGTACTCACCCTGATATGCGGCAAGCGGATGGATGGCATGGGCGCGCCGGACCGTGGACGGTCCAGCCTCGGAGAGCCCCAGATAGCGGACCTTGCCGGCCTTGACCAGTTCAGCCATAGCGCCGACGGTCTCTTCGATGGGGACCCTTCCATCCACGCGGTGCTGATAGTAAAGATCGATGGTCTCAATACCCAGGCGTTTAAGGCTGGCGTCACAGGCGGCGCGAACGTACTCCGGGCGCCCGTCCACCTCGCCGAAGCCGCCGTCCGGAGTGCGGGTCAGGCCAAACTTGGTCGCAATGGTGACCTTATCGCGGCGGTCGCGGGCCGCGCGTCCGACGAGCTGCTCGTTGTGGCCGCTGCCGTACATGTCTGAGGTATCGAGAAAGGTGCAGCCCAGGTCGATGGCGCGATGGATCGTCTGGATGGACTGCTCGTCGTCACGGGTGCCGTAGAACTCTGACATTCCCATGCAGCCGAGGCCGATAGCGGAAACACTCAATGGTCCGAGCGTCCTTTGTTGCATGTGAGTACTCCTTCATGGGTTAGTGGCCCATGGACGGGCCCTTGTGGGGATCGTTTTTCCTTAGCATGAGCGCCAGCGGGATCAACGCGAACATGAGATAAGCAAGTACATGAAAGATGTCGAGGAACGCCTGGGTGGATGCCTGCCGCTGGACTTGGCCGTAAAGCATTCCATACGCCTGTTTGGAAGCCATCACCGCGCTGCTCCCTTTGCTTTGCAGAAGCCGGGTGGTCCCCATCAGCATCGCCCGGTAGCGCGGATCGTAGGGCGTGAGATGGCTGATCAGCGTGGCGTTGTGGAACTGCGAACGGCGCTCGAGCATGGTCGTGATCAGCGAGATTCCGAAGCTGCCACCCAGGTTTCGTGAAAGGTTGATCAGCGCCGATGCATTGTTATTCTTTCCCCGCGGGACGGTCCCATAGATCGCCGTGTTCAGCGGCACAAACAGGAACGCCAGTCCCGATGCCTGAAAGATGCGGGTCCACATGGCCTGGGAATAGGTGATGTTCAGGTTGAATTGCGACATGTGGACCAATGCCAGCCCGCTGATGATGAAGCCCACGCTTACGAGATACCGCGCGGAGACCCGCGAAACCAGAAACCCGACCAGCGGCATGAGCAGCATGATGGCAAAACCGCCAGGCGAGAGCACCTTCCCGCTCTGTTCGGCGCTGTATCCCATCAGGTTTTGCAGAAAGAGAGGCAGCAAGACGGTGCTGCCGAAGAGCACGAAGCCCAGCATGAACAGCAGCAGGCTGCCAAAGGCAAAATTCCGGTCTTTAAAAAGGCTGAGGTCGATGACGGGATCTTTCTGCCGCAACTCCCAGAACAACGCGATCGCAATGCAGACCACAGCGATGACGGTGAGCGAAGCAATGAAGTGGGAGGCAAACCAGTCGTCCTGCTGTCCTTTGTCGAGCACCACCTGCAGGGAGCCGAGACCAAGCGCGATCAGCGCCAGTCCGATGTAATCGGGCTTGATGCCGGCCAGGCTTTTACCGCGAACATGCGGCGGGTCCTCGACCAGCCGGGAGGTCAGAATGAGCGAGAGGATGCCGACTGGAACGTTAATGAAGAAGATCCAGCGCCAACTGAAGTTATCGGTGATGTAACCGCCCAAAGTGGGACCGATGGCCGGGGCCATGACCACGGCAATGCCGTAGAAAGCAAACGCGGCCCCGCGCCTGGCGGGTGGGAAGGTATCGGCCAGGATCGCCTGCTCGCTGGGCTGGAGGCCGCCGCCGCCCACACCCTGCATGATACGCAGCATAATCAATATGGGCAGGG
>CAYTQA010000054.1:5230-12267 GCA_964439495.1 uncultured Terriglobales bacterium
TAAAGATGGCGACGCAGCCCATATAAAAGCGCTTCCGCCCAAAGATGCCCGAAAGCCATGCGCTCATGGGCAGCACGATGGCGTTCGAGACCAGGTAGGAGGTGAGCACCCATGTGGCTTCGTCCTGGCTGGCCGAAAGGCTGCCGGCGATATGCGGCAGCGATACATTGGCGATGCTGGTATCCAGCACTTCCATGAAGGTTGCCAGCGTGACCGTAAGGGCGATCAGCCAGGGATTATGGCGCGGCTTCCAGAACTGCTCGGCAGCCGGCGCATTCATGCTCTCGTTCATCTCACTTTTACTTTTGGCTCAACCGACATTCCAGGGCGCAGCAGCTCGTCCTTATTCTCACCAGGCTCCAGCACGATCCTGACCGGAACGCGCTGCACTACCTTCACGTAATTGCCGGTCGCATTCTCCGGCGGAAGCAGGCTGAACATGGCTCCGGTAGCTGCTCCAATACTGTCCACATGGCCTTTATACTCACGGCCATAAGCATCCACGCTGATGCGGACTTCCTGGCCAGGACGCATCTTCCTGAGCTGCGTTTCCTTGAAGTTTGCGATGATCCAGACGTCCTTCAGGGGGACCACGGTCAGGAGATCCTGCCCGGGCTGAACGTTCTGCCCGACCTCGACCGACTTTCTCCCTATCACCCCATCCACCGGCGATTTAATGACGGTGTAATCCAGGTTGAGCTGCGCCTGTTTTACGGCAGCCTGGGCGCGGATCATGGCGGCATCGGCGGAGGCGGCGCGGGACTTTATCACCGAAACCTGCTCCGGAGCGGTGCCGGCGCTCCGCAATCCCGCCTGTGCCTGCTGCTGGCGGCTGCTCGCCTGAATCACCTGCTGTTGAGCGGCGGCCAATGCGGCGCGCGCGGATGCCACCCCGGCTGCTCCCACCTGGGCGGCGGCCACGGCCTGATCGTATTGCTGACGCGAAACCTCTTCCTTGGCGACAAGCTGCTTATATCGCTCCAAGTCGGCGCTGTTCTTCGCCGCCGTTGCCTGGGCCTGCGCCAGTTGGGCCTGGGCCGCTTCCACCTGCCTCTGCGCAGCCATTACGCCGGCGCGGGCGTTCTCAACATCCGCCTGTGCAGAGCTGATCTGGCTGGAAGTGCTGATCGACTCGATGGGCACATTAGTTTTAGCTGCGTGCGCCTGCGCCTGCGCGTCCGCCAAGTCAGCCTGAGCGCGTGCCAGCGCAACCTGATAGTCGGTGGGATCGATCGTCACCAGAACGTCTCCGGCCTTCACCGTTTGTCCTTCGTCCACTTTCACCTGCTGCACGGTGCCGGTGATCTTCGCGCTTATCGGGGTAATATGCCCTTCCACCTGGGCGTCATCGGTGGATTCCCACGTCAAATGCTGGATCCAAAGGAAAATGCCGCCCACCACGAGCGCCAGGACCACCAGAATCACAATGATTCTGGCCAGCGGGTGCTCGCGAAAATAATTTCCCGCCTTTTCACGGCGCGAGAGATCGCGGTCGCGACCCTGCGGCCGCGCGCCGTCCTCTTGCTCAGGCGTTCCATTGCGGTCGCCCGGAACGAGTTCGGGCTGATGGATCTCCGGTTCCTGCGTTTCCGTGCGTTGTGCCAATTCCGAATTGCGGGCCATTATTTTGCTCCTCCCAGATAATTCCGCACTGCTTCTTCCGCCACGCCCAGCGCTTTGGCCAGGGTCACTTTGGCGACGTTGTGCTGATAGAGACTGTTGATGTAATTGTCATTGGCGGCGGCAACCGCTTGCTGCGCCTGCACCACTTCCAGGTTGTCGGCGACGCCGGCCGAGAAACGGTCTTTCGATTCGGCCAGGGTTTCATTCGCGAGATCGAGGTTCGACCTGGCTACCTCCACCTGCTTGGCCGCGGCCTGCACATCCAGAAAGGCGGTGCGGACCTCATACTCGATTCGCGACCGCAGGTCGGCAAGCTCAGCCTTGCGCGCCTTCAAATTTGCGTCCGCCTGTTCGACATCGGCGCGAATCTTTCCGCCCTGAAAAATAGGGACCCGCACCATCCCGGCTACCGAATAGGTATTTTTGGCGCTGCCCGGAGAAATTCCCAGCGCGCCAAAATCGCCGCTTAATCCAACCGACGGCAGGTACTCCAATTCCGCCGCCCGCTTTGCCCGTTGCGCCGCCTCAAGTTGCGCCTGAGCGCTCAGATAATCGGGACGGCGAGTATAGGCCCGCTGCAAAGCCGCCTGCAGATCGAGCGCGGCAAGCGGTTCGAAGGGGATGCGGTCGGTCAGGGTAAAGGGCTGGCCGATCGGCAGTCCGATCACTCGCGCCAGGCTCAACTTGTTTTTATCCAGATCGTTTTGCGCCACGATCAGCTCTTCCTGCCTCGACTGAAGCTCCACTTGCGAACGCAAGGGATCGATGCGAGCGGTGACGCCCGCCTTTTGCAGGTCGGTGGCTTGCTGGAAGAGCGCCTGCGCGGTCTGCACCTGCGCCTGCGCTGCCTCGACCCGGGTCATATCCGCGACTGCCTCCAGATAAATCGATCCCACGGCCAATACCACCAGCTCGCGCGCGTTGCGCGCATCGAAGTCGGCGGCCCGTACCTGCGCATTGGCGGAACGGACTTTGTTCAACGCAGTCAAATCGAAGATGGATTGGCTGGCCGATGCCCGCAGATCGAAATTGCTGAACGGACCCACCAGGGACGGCGTTCCCGGAGGCAGGGGGAAGCCAAAGGCCTTCAGATTGACCCGCTGCACGCTCTCGCGCAACGCGCCGTTAACATTGGGCAGCAGATCGCTCAGCACGCGCAAACGCTGCGCCCTCGCACTCTCCGAGCCGGTTTCATTCAACAGCAGTCCCAGATTATGCTTCAGTCCGCGATTGATTGCATCCATGATGGAGAGCGGAATCTCCTGGCTTGTTACTTCTCCTTCCGGCACGCTGCCCAGAATCGGGCTTTGCGCTCCCAGCCCTGCTCCCTGGCTGGATGGAAGCTGCACTGCCGGAGCGGCTTCGCGAGGCGCAGGCGCCGTCGTCGTCGGACTTGGGGCAAACTGGGCCTGCAAAGGGAGCACCGCGATCAGCATGGCGGCGGCAAACAAAAGCGCCAGGCCCGGATTGCGCCTGGATGGACTTGCGTTTTTCATTCCTGTATTCGAGATGGCGAGCACAACATCAAGATGTCCAGGCGCACGGAATGGATGAAAATTATGCAACAAAGCGCGAAGCTGCCGTGAATGCACCCGCGCCTGCACCTCGGTCTCGTGGGCTTCACAATCGCAGGGGCTGAAATTAGATTCAGTCATTCTTTCTTCTCTCTGGCTCATTTGGAAAAATGGGAAAAATCATCCGCGTGCATCACTCCGGCCTGTGAAAAGTTCGCGATATGCTCTGCCATCTGGTCCAGCAATTCAGAGGTCATCTCCTTTTCGTTCAGAAAATGCAGGATCACCGGCAGAGCGGTGCGGGAATGCAGGCATTGGCCAATAATGCTGGAGGCATACAGCGGCAGGTCCTTGCTGCCGCGCAATGCCGGACGGGCCTGCGCAATGAGCGTGACCAGCAGCTCCTTCTTGGGAGAAATGAATTCATCAATGATCACCTTCAGCGCCGGGGTGGGATCGCTCATCTCGCGAATCATGAGCCGCGCCTGCAAAGCGGCCTCCTCCGAATGAAAAAGCGCCTCCAGAAATTCCCGGATATACTCGCGAATCCCCTGCATGGCCGCCTTCTGCGTTCCCGCCTTGATGGCCCGTTCCAGAATGTGCTGGGTGCGCACATTGAGCGCCGCGCCCTCGCGATAGCAGAAGCGCAGGGTCTCCAGATACAAATTTTCCTTGCTGCCAAAGTGATAATTGACGGCCGCGATATTGACCCCTGCTTCCAGCGCCAGATCACGAATGCTGGTGGCGGCCAGCCCACGCTCGGCAAACAGCCGCCGTGCCGTCTTCAACAGACGGGCTGGGGCCTCCGAAGCCGCGCCTTTGGCGGAGGGTTCCTGAGAGACGGAATGGGGATGCAAGGTCATATTAAAACACTAGTTTCAAACATATGTTTTAATCGTTTGTTGTCCCTTTGTCAAGCCGGGGCCGTTCCCCTCCGAAACCGAGGAGCGCGAGCTGAGTCGAGGCTGCTGATGCCCGTCCAGCGTGTTTATCTTGATGAGGTTTTTAAGACTTTAAGGATGCGGAGGTCCGGATATGCTCCGGGCGGAAACCGATGCCGACAATGCGGCCCAGGGTGCGCTGCACTCCCGGCAGGCGGGTCACCAGCTTCAATTGCCAGGGGGCCTTCAGCGGACCGGTATTTTTAAATATTCGGGCGAAGCCGCGATGGGCATTCACCTGGAGAAATTGCGTGGCGCGCGTGGGGAATTCGCGCCGTTGCTGGACCTTCGCCAGCACTTCCTGGTTTACGCCGCCCTCGCGAAGTGGACGCGCGAGCAGATTCGCCGCCGCGACCGCATCCTGAATGGCGAGATTGATACCGACGCCGCCCATGGGAGACATGGCATGTGCCGCGTCGCCGATGCACAGCAGTCCCGCCCGATACCATCGCCGCAGCCGGTTGATCTGCACGGTCAGCAGCTTGATCTGCTCCCAATCGTGCAGCTCCGTCACGCGGTCCCCGAGATAAGGCGCAATCCGTGCGAGCGTTTTCCTGAAGTTGTCCAGCCCGGCTTGCTGTATTTGTTCAAGAGAACCCTTGGGGATAATGCACCCTGCCTGGAAGTAGTCGCCGCGATCAATCATTACGAGCGCCCGGCCATAGTTGACATTTCCGAATAGCTGCTGAGGATCGCCGGGCCGGCGGCTGAGACGGAACCAGAGCACATCAATGGGGACGCCAAATTCCATCACCTCCAACTGCGCAGCCTTGCGCGTGATGGAGTGACGGCCATCGCAGCCCACGACGAGCTCCGCACGGACGCGGACGGTTGTTCCCGCGGACGTTCGCGCTTCGACCCCGGCAATGCGTTCTCCATCGTGGAGCAGGCCGACGGCCTCATGCTCCATACGCAGATCGAAGGTGGGGAACTTCTTTGCTTCGCGCGTCAGGAAGTCGAGAAAGTCCCATTGCGGCATGAGCGCTACAAATTTGCATTGGGCCGGCACATGGCGGAAGTCCGCGGCTTTAAATTCGAAATCGCCGAAGATGCCGCCAATGGAGGCCAACTCCTGGTGCGGCAGCTTCAACAATGCATTTAACAATCCGAGCTCGTGGAACACCTCCATGGTGGAGGGATGGACGGTGTCGCCACGGAAGTCGCGGAAAAAATCGCGGTGTTTCTCGAGCACCGTGACCCGCACTCCCGCTCGCGCCAGCAGATAGCCCAGCATCACGCCTGCCGGGCCGCCTCCGACGATACAGCACGTCGTTTCGAGAGTTTCGTCCGTCATGTGCTGCCTTTCACGTTCAGTATCGTCGAGATATGCCGATATGCGTCAAGATAAGTTTGGCTGGCATTGCCGTCCCTTTCAATTGGCGGGAATCGGAGTAAAATTGAGGCGCGTTGGTGGGGTATCTTCGCCAGGCGGTCTGGCTGGCGCGTGAATTTGCTCCCTCAGCGGCAGCTCCTACCATTCACAAAGCTGCTCTTTGCGCAACCAGATACATTTCGCCTGGAGGTCTTTCCATGCGGCGTCATGCTTATTCTTTCAGTCTGGTTTTTCTGCTTGCTTTCACCGCGAACGCTCAAGAGCGTTCCCCCATGCCCAGTTCCGCCGGCCGGGCCATCTGCGGAAACAGCGATCTGAGTATCCGTATCGCCTATGCGAACGAACAGCCCGTGACCGAGCCGGTGCAGGTGCGCCTGCAAAGGTATAGCGGCGAGCTTGTCGGGCAGGGCGTAACCGATTCCAGCGGGCAGACGGTTTTTCATGATCTGAGACCGGGAGACTATAGAGCGGACATCAGAGGACCGGAAATCATGGCCACCACCTCCGAGCTTCTCACCCTCGAACCTTGCCAGGGGACATCCATGCATGTGGTGTATGTAAAGCCGGTTGAGAACAAAACCCAGCAGGCCCCCGGGGGAATGATATCGTTGAACAATATCAATATTCCCGACAAGGCCCGAAAGGAATTTGACAAAGGCACGGCGGCAATGGAGCATAACGATCTCGCGGAGGCCACAAAACGGTTTGGGAAAGCGGTGGAAATTTATCCGAAATATGCCGTAGCCCTGGATAATCTTGGGGTCCTAGCCATTCAGCAGAAGGACGAAGATGCGGCGCGAAATTATTTTGAGCGCGCCGTCGCCGCCGATGGACAATTCACTGACGCATATATGAACCTGGGGAAATTGGATTGGAAGGAGCAGAAGTTCAAGGAGGCGGAGCCGCCATTGGAGAAAGCCGTCGCCCTCGATCCCAAAAATGTTGAGGCAATGACGGTGCTGGCGCATTGCCAGTTGCTCAATGGCGAGAATGAGGCCGCCATCGTCACGGCGAAAAAGGTCCATTCCCTGCCGCATGAAAAATTCGCGGTTTCGCACATGATCGCCGCTCGCGCCCTGGAGGCAAGCAACCACCCCGCGGAAGCTATCCAGGAGTATCAGTTATTTTTGAAGGAGGCGCCGCAACATCCGCTGGCCGGCGATGCGCAGCAGTCGATTGCGCGGCTCCAGTTGCCGCATTAGGTCAAAGAACAGGGGTTGGGATTTTCAAATACAATCGCAGGTGAAATGCGCCAACCATCGCCTGTCCGGCTGAAAAAACCAGCTTCGTCCAGTCTTCCAACCATAAAGATCAGCCGTCGAGCGGCCCTGCGAGTACGCGCGGGGCATCCCTGGGTTTACTGCTCCGATCTCATCGCTCCGGAAAAAATCATGGCCCCACCGGGAGCGCTGGTGCTCATTGCTGATGAGCAGGAGCGCACGCTGGGCAGCGGATTGTACAGCTCCGCCTCCCAGATCGCCCTGCGCCTGCTTTCCACCGAAGAGATTGCGGAAGCCGGTCTGCCGGCCTTCGTTGCCGAAAGGGTGCGCGCCGCGATTCGATACCGCGAGCGGCTCGAAATCCAAAAAGACACAAATGCTTATCGCCTGGTGTTCAGCGAGGCGG
>CAYTQA010000054.1:12277-12790 GCA_964439495.1 uncultured Terriglobales bacterium
ACTGCCCGGCATGATTGCCGATCGCTATCACGATATTGTCACGGTGCAATTCCTTACCCAGGCGATGGACCGGCCAGAGCTGCGCGCCGCGGCGCTGAACGTTATCGGCGAGGAGCTTTCCCCGGCGGCGATCGTGGAACGGGTCGAGCCCCGCATTCGTGAATTGGAAGAATTGCCTCCGCTTTCCGGAGGGCCGCTGCATGGAGAGAAGACCCAGACGTTGATCGAGATGAATGGGCTCAAATTCGCCTATGATGCCGCCGCCGGGCAAAAGACCGGCGCCTTTCTGGACCAGCGCGAAAACTATGCCGCCGCCGCCCAGTTTGCGCGGGGAAGGGCGCTCGACGTCTTCTGTTATCAGGGTGGGTTCGCAATGCACCTGGCCCGCGCATGCTCCGAGGTGACCGGGGTGGATGCCTCGCGTCCCGCCCTGGAGCAGGCCGATGCAAATGCCGCCCTCAACCAGGACCGGTTGCCGCAGCCGCCGGAATGGATCGAGGCCAACGCCTTCGA
>CAYTQA010000055.1:0-12680 GCA_964439495.1 uncultured Terriglobales bacterium
TCAACTTCCCCGCCGGCATCCTTCAGCCGCCGTTCTATAGCAACCAGGCCGATGATGCGGTGAATTTCGGCGGCATCGGCATGGTCATTGGCCATGAGCTGACGCATGGCTTTGACGATCAGGGACGGCAGTTCGACCCCCAGGGCAATCTGCGCGACTGGTGGACCAAACAGGATGGCGAGGCCTTCGAGCAGCGCGCGCAATGCATCGTGGACGAATACAGCAGCTTCGAGGTGCAGCCGGGGCTCAAGGGCAACGGCAAGCTCACCGAAGGCGAGAACGTCGCCGACAACGGCGGCATGCGCATCGCGTATATGGCGCTGCTGACCGCCACCGGCATGTCTCCGAGGGAGGCAAAGGGCGGGGCCGAGCAGGCGGTGGCGGGCATCGCGGCGCAGAACGGGCAGGAGGCGGCCAATGCCGCAAATCCCGCAACTCCCACAACTAAAGAGGGCTATACTCCGCTGCAACGCTTCTTCCTCTCCTATGGGCAGATCTGGTGCCAGAACGTGCGCGAGGAGGCGGCACGCCAGCAGACGCTCACCAATGAGCATTCCCTCGGACGCTGGCGGGTGAATGGCGTGGTGCGCAACATGCCCGAATTCCAGGACGCCTTCAGTTGCAAGACCACGGACAAGATGGTGGGCCATCCCGCCTGCCGCGTCTGGTAGTTAGATTGTAGTTAACAAAAAGCCGGCTTTGGCCGGCTTTTTGTTTCTCCATCAAGTTAGATAAGAATCTCACCTTCCATAATCATGCACCAGCCGCTGGAAGAATTCGTCTTCCAATCCCTGCTGATCGGAGTGGATGGCGCCGCGCATGGCGGCATCGACCGTCTGGCCCTGATTGAGACGTTGCAGGATTGCTGTGAGGCTGCCGATGCCGTAGGTGTCGCGAATGTATTCCGTGATGGCCAGCGATTCGGCGTAAGCCAC
This sequence comes from uncultured Terriglobales bacterium, assembly GCA_964439495.1. GTDB lineage: Bacteria > Acidobacteriota > Terriglobia > Terriglobales > Acidobacteriaceae > CAYTQA01. The sequence goes on from CAYTQA010000055.1 coordinate 936, forward strand.
CCCGGCATCATGGACCGAAAACTTAAGAAATCCGTCATCGAGCGAACGCAGGGAGAGCGCATGATTTTCCATGTAGAGCCTGGCCAGGGCGGGCCGGTAAGACGCGGCCGTTCGCGGCTCCAGCATCTGCGCGAGCCCTTCATGCAGCCATGTCGGGCAGTGTCCGCCGGAGGCCTGGGCGATGAAGGAATGGGCCAGCTCATGCTTGAGAATGCGGCTCATCTCCGCCGAGACCGTGGTCACGCCTTCCACCGGAATGCGCAGCTTGCCATCATTCACCGCGGCGCTCCATGCCGGGGCCTGGGTCACATCGAAGAAGGCGCGGTTGGTATAGAGGACGACAGCAATGGGGTCGCGCGGCATTACGCCTAGCTGGTTCACCAGATCGTTGTAATGCCCCTCAAGGGTGTTGAGCAACTGCCTGCGAAAATCGTCGGAGCTCTGCTGGCCCTCGTAGCGCAACGAAAAATGCGCGCTCCCCTGCTCGCGGTAATCGGCCTGGGCGGCGGCCTCCCGCTGGGCCTTGGCCAAAAGCGCTTGTATCTTCGGGTCCTCCTTCAACTCCAGCGACCTCTTCCACTCCACAATGGCCTCCGGCGTGCGATTGTTCTTAAAGTAGGCAAGGCCGAGAAGGGCATGGACGTCGGGAGAATCGGGGGCCTGACGGCAGGCCTGCTCGGCATAGCTCACCGCGACCGCCGTCTTTTCCGATTGCAGCAGCGTGAATACATATTGCGCCAGAAGCGCGGGATCGTTCGGAAAGAGCCCCAGGGCGCGTTCCAGGTGCTCGCGCGCATCGCCCAGGTTGCCATGCTTCTGCTCGTCCCGGGCGATGGACAGCAGCGCGCTGGCCAGCACCAGAGGATCGTGCAGTTGCTCAATCTGCTGCAGCGCGTCGGGCGTAATCGGACCGCTGAACGGATTCACCGCCTGGCTGATGCCGCTCTGAACGCTGGGTTGCTGGACCTCAATGGGCGGGACCGCCGCGTTGGGGCCCGCGGAAGCTCCCCCGATGTCTATATGTTCGACTGCGCTGCGGGGTATGGCATAGGTGTTGTCCCCGATGTCATACTCTAGGCGGTCGCCCTTCTGGCGCACGCTGTCGGCCACGATGCTGCGTCCATTTTTAAGATGGATGGTATCGGCGAAGGCGAGGCCGCTCGGAAGGAAGATCAGGACAAATATGAAGGCGCGGCGTCTCACACCGGGGCAGTGTAACGCAGTGCGCGCCGGGCGCACTAGTTACTATTGTTTTACCGCGCCGTTCGCGCTGGTTGCGCTGTGCTTGTGCCTGGTGTGCGCGAGGGCGGCCAGGGCGCAGGAGCAGCATGCGGCCGCTAATCCGGCGGACGAGGGAATCGCGCTTTATCATCGGCTGCGCGGCGTGGGCCTCGATCCGGCCAAAATCTATAAGGTCCGGGATGCCGAGTTTGACCGCGAAGACCTGCACTTCGCCCTCAAGGAGGGGACCATCGCCTTCGTTGAGCCCGTGGCTGGACATGTTACCGGCGCGCTCTTCATCGGAGAGGGAGAGGTGCTGATTGTGCCTCCTGACCAGGTGGAGCGCGCGTCTCTGGCGTTGTTCACCAAGGCAGCGGTGCTCGAAGAGAGCTTCCAAAGCGCTTACTTCCGCTTCTTTGACGATCAACTGATCGCCGACCTCTCGCCCTATTTCCGCCCACCCGACGATCCCCAGGCCTTCGCCACCCACTGGGGGACCATGGTAAAGGACCTGAGCGACACGGATGCGCTGCGGCTTCTTATGGAGTTCACCAACGCCGGCCCCGAGGGAAAGCCGCAAGCTTTTCTCCATGCCCGCGTCAGCAATCAGCGGCGCGGTACTTTCGATGTGGTCTTCGATGCCAGCACGGAAGAACAGATTGCCGTCGGCCAGGTTGCTTATAACGCGTCCGCCACTTATTACGATGTCTGGACGTCGTTTGCCATGCGATCACGGCGGCAACGGGCGGAGCAATCCGACCAGACGGTCGCGGACGATCTGCGCCCCCTGCGCATCCCCAATTGCAGAATCACCATGCACGTGCATCCGCCCGAGGGTCTGGAGGCGGAGGCGGAGGTCTCGCTGCTTGCCAGCCGCGGCGGGATTCGGACCATCATCTTCGAACTCTCACGCTATCTCAAGGTTTCCTCCGTGACTTCCGGGGGCAGGCCGCTGGAATTCATCCAGAATGAAGCGCTCGCCGGGACCGATCTGGCCAGGAAAGGCAATGATGTCGTGGCCGTCCTGTTCCCGCAGGAGCTGCCCCAGGGAACACCGGTGGAGGTGAAATTGAATTACTCCGGCTCCGTGCTCTCCGATGCGGGAGGCGGGCTGCTGCGGGTCGGGGCGCGGGGCAACTGGTATCCGAGCCTGGGCGCGAGCATGACCAGTTTTGAATTGGAGTTTCGCTATCCGGCTGGATGGACGCTGCTGGCCACCGGCAAACAACAATCCCTGCGAACCGAAAACAATGAGCAGGCAGCGCGTTGGAAAACGGAGCGTCCCATTCCCGTGGCGGGATTTAACCTTGGGCACTATGTCTCGGAGCGGGCGCAGGCGGGCAGCGTGGTGGTGGAAAGCTATGCCTCTCGTGGGGTGGAGCGTACCTTTTCCTTGAATGGCCCAAATGTCGCTCCAGTTCCACCACTGCAACCGCCCTCCTGGCATTCGAGGGGGCGCGGCCCCCTTCCATCCATCCCTGAGCAGGTATCGCCCACTCCCTCCGATCAGGCCAAAAAAGTGGCGCAGGATTCGGCGAAGGCGATTGAGTTTATGAGCGGCAAGTTCGGGCCTTATCCCTACAGCGCGCTGGAGCTGACCCAGATGCCGGGCGCCTTAAGCCAGGGATGGCCAGGATTGGTCTTCCTCTCAAGCTATGTCTTCGTGCCGTCGGAGGAGCGTCCCAGAGCGCTGGATACCGAGCTGGGCCGCGTCTTCTTTGATCGCCTGATGCTGGCGCATGAGACCGCCCATCAATGGTGGGGCGATGCGGTGCCATGGAAAAGCTATCGCGACCAATGGATCTCGGAGGGGCTGGCAAACTACTCCGCATTACTGAGCTTCGAGGCCGAGCGTCCCGAGGACATGAAAATAGTCCTGAACTTCTATCGTAAGCACCTGACGGAAAAAAACGATCATGGAGAAGAAAATTGGCGGGCCGGACCCGTGACTTTGGGGCAGAGATTGGATTGCTCGCACTTTCCCCAGGGCTACGAGCTGATTGCCTATGGACGCGGCACATGGCTGATCCACATGCTGCGCGAGATGCTGCGCGACGCCACTCGAAGCGACAGTATGGGACGAAGCGCCGGCCAGGCCGCTTCCCGGGCGGAGGAAAAATCCGACGCGCTCTTTTATTCTGTCTTGCGCGATTTGCAAAGCCGCTTTGCCGGCAGGCAGCTCTCTACCCTCGACCTGCAGCGGGCCTTTGAAAAAGTAATGCCGAAGCAGCTTCAGTACGAAGGCCGCAAGTCACTCGACTGGTTTTTTGAAGGCTGGGTGAATGGCATGGCGATTCCCAGTTACGAACTGCAAGGGGTCAGGCTGGCGCCCCATAGTGGCCGCATGACCGCAACCGGGACACTCCTGCAGAAAAACGCTCCTGACAGTTTGATTACCGCCGTTCCTCTTTATGCCGCCATGGAGGATGGAAGCCTGCGCTTCCTGGCCCAGGTCTTTGCCGATGGAGAGGAGACCAGCCTCTCCCTGCCGGTACCGCGCGGGACCAGAAAGCTGGTCATTGATCCTGAGCACACCATTCTGACGCGTCCGTGAACAGGAAAAGCATTTCACCACGGAATACCGCGTTACTTCAGCGCCGCTCTTCTTTGCTCCGCGATTTGCGCTACGTTATGGGACTTGTCCTTGGAGAGCTCGTCGTAGATGCGCTTGGCCTCTTCCGGCTGCGTCGTCGCATACGCGTCCGCCAGCGCGAATTCCACCGTGGCTTTGGGCACGGAGTTGGTGGGATGGCTGAGCAGATCTTTATAAATACTGATCGCCTCTCCATCGCGGTTCGTAGAACGGTAAAGCGAAGCCAGGGAGAACTTGGCCAGCGAAGCGCGGTCGTGGTTTCCGGAGCTGGCGATCTCTTTGAGCTTCTTCTCGGCGGTAGCCGTGTCGCCTGCTTCCATAGCGGTGACCGCGGCCAGGAAGCGGGCATTTTTCCCCGCCTCGGTATGTGGATACTGGTCGGCAACCTGCTGGAATTCCTTATTGGCCGCCCTGGCGCGCTCTTCTATGGTGAGAAAGCTTTGAGTTTTAGCGTCGGCGGGCTGATTGGGCTGGCGCAGTGGAGCATTGTAAGTGTGCAGCGCGCGACCGATGGCCGCGCTTGCCTGTTCATCCTGTTTGGAATTGTAGGCCAGCAAACTGGCGGCGACGGCAGCGACAATTCCAGCAATGACGAGGACAACAATAATGAGTTTGCGATGAGTTACTGTCCAGTGGACAGTCTCTTTGGCGGCTTCCTGGAATTTATCTTCCTTCAATTTGCGACGGGAATAACTTTGCACACTGTGTCCTTGAATGAGCTCTTCTGCTGACCGGGAAAGGATCAGGCGGGATTGCTTGGTGTAAACTACTGATTCTACAAGCTTGAGAATACAGCGTCAAACCCGCGTGTAAGCCGGACATGCCCCTCGGTGTGCAACAGTACGCACCGGGAGAGCTTCCAACTTAAACAGGCCCCTTTTAAAATTTCTTTTGGCAGCAGCTCTCAGGCAGACTTGCAATCGCAAGCGCCATGCTGCAATGGATCGCGAGGAAATCATGCGTAAAGCAATCCTGGTAATCGTCGGCATCCTGGTCATTCTTTTTATCGCAGTGCTCGCACTGCCGCTGCTGGTGGATGTGAATAAGTATCACGACCGGATCCAGGCGGAGCTTTCGAGCAAGCTGAACCGCCCGGTTACATTGGGCAACCTGAGCCTGCGGGTATTTCCGCTGCATGTCCGGGTGGAGAATGCGGTCATTGGAGAGGGCCCTCAATTCCAATCCACCCAGCCCTTCGCCGCCGCGGACGAGCTGGACGTGAGCGCCAGGTTATTGCCTCTGCTGCACAAGGATGTGCAGATCAAATCAATTGAGCTGGTAAAGCCGAAAATTGAACTCATCCGGGACCAGCAGGGAAACTGGAACGTCTCCACCCTGGCCTCGTCCACTCCAAATCGGAGTTCCAATCCGGCCCCGCGGCCCACCACAGCCGGAATGCCCGGACAGCATTTCCCCTCCGTCAAAGCCGGCCAGCCCACGCCGCAACCGCGTCCCGCCGCATCATCCAGCCCCGCTTCGTCCACCGGCGATTTCTCGCTCGCGGAATTGAAAATCACCGATGGGCAGGTCGCGGTCACCGACCATCAGAAGCACCAGAGCCGGAGTATCTATGACCATATCGATCTCACGTTAAACGATTTTGCCCCGCACCGCCCCTTCTCTTTCTCCATGGCTGCTCATCTTCCCGGCCAGGGCAAACAGCTTGTCCAGGTGGAAGGCAAGGCGGGTCCGCTGCAAGAGGGCAACATGATCACCACTCCGCTGGATGGTTCCATTAAGCTCAACCAGGTTTCGCTTTCAGGGCTGCAGCAGTACCTGAGCTCGCAGGCGATGGCGCAAATGGATGCGGTGGCTTCCGGCGAGGCCGCGCTCAAAAATCAGAATGGAAAGCTGGCCTCAAGTGGAAACCTCACGCTGGAAAATGTCCGCCTGAATGGGACGGAGGTGGGCTATCCCATCTCCGCGGATTACGATGTATCCGACGATCTGGCCACCGATCTGATCCACGTGGAGAAGGCAAACATCAAGCTGGGCCCCACGCCCATCACCATTGCCGGCGATGTAAATACGCACCCCACCCCGGCGCAGATGGATCTGAAAGTCACCGCGCAGAATGCCTCTCTCAGCGAGCTGGCGCGCCTGGCTTCCGCGCTGAAGGTGGCCTTTGCTCCGGGCATGCAGGTTGCGGGCACCTTGAATGCCGACATCCATGCCACTGGCCCCACAAATCTGCCGGCGATGAATGGGACATTGAGCGCGCGCAATCTCGAGGTCACTGGCAAAGATCTGCCGCAGCCGGTGAAGGTCCCCGAGATCGAGTTGACGATGTCCCCGGATGTGATTCGCTCAAACCAGTTCACGGTACAGAGCGCGGGCACGGCGCTGCTGATGAACGTCATGCTCTCGCAATACAGCAAACCCACCGGGGCCGTGGATGCCACGGTGAAAACCAGCAATGCGAACCTCGGAGAATTTATCAATATCGCCAAGGCCTATGGGGTAGCGGCGCTGGAGGGAGTAACAGCGTCGGGTGTGCTTTCACTCAACGCCCGCGTGCAGGGGCCAATCAAACATACGGACGCGCTCACCTATTCTGGCAACGGCTCTCTTCGTGACGCCGTCCTCAATCTGCCGTCCCTGACTAAGCCCGTACAGGTGCGGAATGCCAATCTGAACTTTGCCCAGAATGCCGTGACCCTGCAAAATATCGCCGTCTCGGTAGGCAGCACAAACGCGAATGGCAATGTCACGGTGCGCAATTTCGCGGCCCCTCAGGTGCAATTCAGCCTTACGGCGGACAAGGTGAATGTGGCCGAGCTGGAGCAGATTACGAATTCTGCCCCTGCGCAGCGCGCGTCCAATCACAACTTCAATCTTGTTCCCAACGCGCACGCCGCGGCGCCGGCGAAGGCCGGGCCCAGCGCGTTATCCAAAATGACCGGTACGGGCAGCATCAGCGCGGGATCGGTCCAATACAACGATCTGCTGCTCTCCGATGTGCGGTCCAATGTGAACCTCGATCACGGACTGATCAAGATGGCCCCGCTTACCGCCCAGCTTTTTGGCGGACAGGAAAACGGGTCCATCACCGTCGACACGCGCCCGGCTAATCCGGTCTACTCCATCAATACCACCCTGCAGAAAGTGGATTCGAACAAGTTGCTTTCGGCGACCACCTCGCTGAAGCAGGTGCTCTATGGATTGCTCGCGGCCAACGCGAATGTGAGCTTTGCTTCCGTGCCCGGCGGCGATATTGCCAGAACGCTGAATGGGACCACCAACATAAATCTGCAGAACGGCAAACTGGCAAATGTTGACCTGCTGAGCCAGCTTGCCTCGGTCGCGAAGTTTCTTCAGATTGGGCGTTCACCCCAGAACTTCACCAATCTCGCGCAGCTCGGGGGGACCATGGCGATCCACAATGGAGTAGCCAGCACCAATAACCTGAAGGCCGTGATCGATGGTGGAACATTGGCCGCGGATGGACTCATGAATCTGGTCGATCAGACGCTTAATATGCATCTGACCGCCGTCCTGAATAAAGACTACAGCCAGAAGGTTGGCGGCAGCCAGATTGGCGGATTCATGAATACGGCGCTGGCAAACAATCGCGGCGAGCTGGTGGTCCCCGTGATCGTGACCGGTACATTTGCCCAACCAAGGTTCGAGCCGGATGTGCAGAAGATTGCGCAGATGAAGCTCAACAATCTGCTTCCCACATCGGCCAATCCGGGGCAACTGACCTCCGGTGTGCTGGGCAGTCTGCTGGGCAAGAACGGCCAAACCAATGGCGTTCAGGGCGGATTGCAAGGTGTATTGGGCGCGCTCACCGGCAAGCAACCGGCGAACAATCCTCAGCCTGGGACGAACAATGCAACTACCCCGGACCAGCAGCAACAGACGCAGCAGCAACAGCAACAGCCGCAAACCCCGCAGGAACAATTAGGAAACCTGCTGAACCGTCTAAAGAAGAAACAGCCGCCGCCGCAGCCAAAATAACGGCTGCAAATTACTCAGCAAAACAAAAGGCCGCGATTTGCGCGGCCTTGCTTATTGAAAATCGTTTGGCATATGGAGATGCCATCCATTTTTATGGAGGCATCATTCTGCGCGTGGGAGCAGGTCAGGTCCTGCTCTCTTCCATTGCGCCCTGTTCGATGCGCTCCTGGCAGGCAATACAGTAACGTGCCCAGGGTACCGCTTCCAGGCGTTTGGGGTTGATCTCCTCGCCACAGGAGATGCACTCGCCAAAATTGCCCTGGCGAATCCGGTCTAGGGCGCCAGTGACCATGGCCAGAAGTTGCCGGTCATTGTTGCTCTGTGAGAAGAGGAACTCTTTGGTATAGGAATTGGCCGCGCGATCGGCAATGTCCTGGGCCGCCTCTGCATCGGCGATCCGTCCATCTTCTTCCGTGCGGGAAACGGTCCGGCGGAGTTCCTGCTGCCGGATTTCTAATTGCTTCTTGAATTGTTCGAGTCTTTTCTTGTCCATAATTACTTGAATCCGCTAACTCCTCCCTTGCGGGAAATACATTAAGATGCAGGGATCCGGCCTATGAGGATAATATTCGTCGCGCAAGAGCAGCGTCAAACCCGGGTACTTGGATTTACGGCTTTCACGGGACCGAAGCTAGCTTCCCCGGCTCTTGAGCAATAAAAAACCCCCAAATTGTTTGGGGGTTCCTTAAAAGAGGCGAAAAGGATGGGGTCGGTCAGAGGAGACGAAGCAAGGTGCCGTTCCGCAAAGCAGAACGCGCAGAAATGGAAAGCATTAAAACTGGGAAGAGCATATTCAAAGTTTGGCCTCTTCGGTTGTCCTGATAGAGTGCATTTGACGCACCAAATTACCCGAATTGTGCCATGTGGAAAAAGTGAGGAATGCGAACAATCCAGAATTGACGCGGCTTCGGCACAGGGACAATTTACAAAATAACTTTTTGCAAAGGGCTTTTACTGGATCGGGACAGCCAGAGAAGTGGAATCCGGATTCCACTTTTATGCAGAGACTTGCTTTGTTTGGGATGATGAATTCTGTTCTTCAATGAGCTTCAGCTTGTTCAAAAGCGCCTTATAACTGATCTTCAGGATTTTGGCGGCCTGGCGGCGGTTCCAGCGAGTTTGTATCAGCACGCGTTCGATTGCTTCCTTTTCCGCCAGCATTGCCGCCCTGCGCCCAATCTCAAGCAGCGAAGGACCGGCATGGTCAAACTTCTCCGGCACCGCCGCCGCGGAGCCCTGCCTGGCGGCCTGTAGCAGGCCGGCCCCATTGGACGGCGAAATCGAAGAGACGATCGGCTTGTGGGTCGCCAGCTCACGGATGATCTGGGATTCATTGCCCACAATGACGTACCGCTTCACCAGATTCTCCAGCTCCCGGATGTTGCCCGGCCAACTGTAATCCATCATCCGAGTCAGCGCGAACTCGCTGAAGGGAGGCGGCTGCTTGCCGTAAAACTCGCTGTACTTGCGCAGAAAGAACTCCAGAAAAACCGGGATCTCTTCCCGGCGCTCGCGCAAGGGGGGAATATGAATGGTCACCACATTCAGGCGGTAAAAGAGGTCTTCGCGAAAGGTCCCTTGCTCCACCGCCTGTTCCAGGGGCTTATTGGTGGCGGCCAATACCCGAACATCCACCGCGATGTCATGCTTTCCGCCCAGGCGGGCAAATTCGCCGTCCTGCAGGACGTGAAGCAGTTTGGCTTGTAGCGCGGGATGCATTTCGCTGACCTCATCCAGAAAGATGGTCCCGGAGTTTGCCTGATCGAATTTCCCGAGCTTCTGGCGATTTGCGCCGGTGAATGCGCCCGGCTCGTATCCGAAAAGTTCGCTTTCCAGCAGCTCGTGAGGAATGGCGGCGCAGTTGACCTTTACAAAGGGTTTGTCGCGGCGGCTGGATTGCGCATACACCATGCGCGCTGCGACCTCTTTTCCCGTTCCGCTCTCGCCCCGGATGAGCACAGTAGCGGTCGTATCGGCCACCTGCTCGATGGTCATCTTGACCTCTTCCATCTTCGGACTGGTGCCGAAGAGCATGGCAAAGTCCCCCTGGCGGCGCACCTGGTCGCGCAAGGGATCGCCATTCTCGCTGGCTTTCTTGCTCAATGCCTTGCTGAGGCGCTGGATGAGGTCTCCGAATTGGAAGGGCATGGGCAGGAAGTCGTCCGCGCCCAGCTTGGAAATACGGAAGATGATCTCTGGGTCCACCTGGCTCGAATACACGATGACCGGGGTCTCCGGCCTTAACTGCTTCAGCCGCTCCAGCGTATCTCCGCCATTGGTGGGCGGAAGCTTATAGTTCATCAGCACTAGGGCCGGATCTACAACGCGCAAAAGGCGGAGAGCTTCGTCATGATGGGAGGCATAGGAAGTATCGTAATTACGGCGCAGAAGCTGCTCCCCGAAGCTGCGCGCGAGAAGAGCATCGTCATCCAGAATGAAGATCCTGAGCTTCTGATTGAACGACATTGCTCCTCCGGGGGACTTGCCGCGCTATTCTGCCCTGGATTTTTGCCTCAGGGAATCGGCTAACGTTTGCTCAAGGTAGCATGCCTGATAACGGCAGGCAAGGGGTTACTTTGTACTCTGATTCTCAGGAGTGGCATTTGGATGCCCACGAGCACCTCTGCCACTACCGAGAATGAGTACGGACCGGAGCCAAAGCCGGTTTTTCAGGAGCTTAACTGGCGTTACGGAGCTTCCCTGGCATGAAGTGGTAAGGGGGCCAGGGACCACTAATGAGGATTTCGCAACCCTTCAGTTGCTCGGCGGCCTTGGAATAGCGGTTTTGGTATTTCCCAATCGCTTTTTCGTCAATCAGGTGGGCGATATCAAGCTGCATCTGGCCCGAATCCGCCTTGCGGCAACTGATTTCTTCTTCCAGGGGCGAGAACAGCTTATGCACCTGTACTGAGAGCGCGCGGGCCTTGGTCTGGCGCTCGCGTTGCCGGGTGGCCTGCACTCGCAGGCAGCTTAAATATTCACCGCCGGTGGTGGAGGGCAGGACGATATTGGTCATCGCCTCCCGCAGGGAACCATCTTTCACGACCAGTTTGAGGTGCATTTCGGCCTTGCCGCGCAGGTGCGCCACCGTTTCCATGAATGCTTTGCGGTTGGCGCGTACAGCCCGTCGCAAGGCCTCATCGTTGTCGAAGATTGTGCCAAAGCGGAATGGCAGCACCGTGGTGTTACGGAAACATTCGCTCACTACGCGCGCATGCTCCACAACCGATTGCTGTGTAAGGCCATTGCCTCCGGCCGGGTACTCGCTTACGATGACGGCAAATTCTCCGTTGGGATATCCAAATACTTGGGAATCCTGTATACCGCGAAGATTTTCTATGGGAAAAGGGCGGCGTGCGCGGTTACTGCCTTGGAATACTTTCTGTTCAGTAATGCAGTATGCGTACCAAGACATATATTGTCAGCTCCGGTTAAGCGCCAGGGACTTTGATCATCCCCGGGTTGAGGTGAGGTGTTACCGAAACTTCTTTTTTTTGGAAAGACTAGGCGAAAACGACAGAACATGCACTTTCGTACATGTACGGCAGAGTTCATCGTAGCTCGCAATGCACAGAAATTGCAACAATAATATGAGGTAACCTGCGCAGGTGACTACATTTAGCAGGTTTCCTGCCACCCTGATTTTCGCCTGCTGTTCGCGAATCCGTCTCCGCCAAAACCCTGTATTTACAAATTTTTAGCAAGATCGGTCAGCGATTCTGTTTCTGGCGGCATCTTACGTTGCGAGAGCAGCCGTGAATGATAGAAGGAAAGATTACGCCTGTCCTCCTCAACCAGAATGGCCCGACCCTTCCAACCCGAGGAGACTTCAGCACGCCACTTCGTCGTAGACACCGTACCGGAGTTGACCAGTAATACCGTCCAGGAGCGCTGGCAGCACGTGAATGTGGTCCTGCGTGTGGCCATGTTGACCGGCTCGCAAATGCAGCTTGAGCCAACCCTCAACCTGT